>SLJD01000447.1 GCA_007135295.1 Phycisphaerales bacterium | reverse complement strand
CGACGCGGACGGTCCACGGGCCTCCGCCGGGGTTCTCAAGATGGACCTGTTCGACGTTGTTGCGGTCGTCCTTCTCGCCGCCCGTGACGGACTGGCCATTCTCGAAGACGTTGCCGAGGAACTGCCCGTCCGGGCCGGTGACGATCAGGTCGAGGTCGTTGACCGCCGCGAAGCTCGTGCCGGCCGCGCCGGGGTAATCCGTCCAGACGAGGGTGACCTGCAGCCGCTCGGACGAATCGATGACGAGGAACTCGTACTCGATGGCGTCGCCGGTCGACAGGCCTTCGCTGTTCCGCACCTCGTGGGCGACCATACCGCGGTCATCGCCGGCGAAGTGCAGGGTGTTGTCGGCGACCAGGCGGCCCCAGCCCTCGATGTCGTTGGGATAGTCGCCCGGGACGCCGGTCATATTCACCGCCGAGTTGAGCAGCGTCGCCTTGATCAGTGCGCCGCTCGGCGTGAAAGCATCCCCACTGACCGGGGTGCCGGTCGGATAGTAGCCATCCGTGTAGTACTGCCGGACGAGCGCGCCGGCGCCGGCGACAGCGGGGGATGCCATCGACGTGCCGCTCATCGAACCCGTGCCGCACGAGCCGGGCATGGCCGAGTCCGTGCTGCAGCCGGGAGCGTAGATCTCGGGCTTGCGCCGGCCGTCGTCGGTCGGGCCCGCGCCGCCGGTGCAGTGCTCGTTCTGGTTCGGGACCGGCTCGGTCGCGCCGACAGCGAGAAGGTTCTTGGCGTTCTCGGGGTTCTTCATCGTCGCGGTATTGGTGACCGCCCAGAACGTCTGGGATTCTTCAAAGTCCCACTGAAACGCGTCGATGCCGCGCGACAGGCCGTTGTACGCGGTGGTCCAGTCGTCGCCCCAACTGTTCGTATGGAGGCGGGCGCCCTGGCCGTGGTGCAGGTCGAAGCGGTCGTAGATCGCCTGCTCGGTGAAGTCCGGCCATGTGTTGTACGCCACGCGCGCTTCGTACGCCACGCCGCGACGGTCGTCGTACGAGCCGGCGTCGCCCACCGCCGTGCCGGTCACGTGCGTGCCGTGCGAGGCGGCGCCCTGTCCGGTGTTGTAGGCGACGATCTTGCGGTGGTCCGGGCCGATCGGGTTGTCCGGGTCGACGAATGAGCAGTGGTTGGCGTCGAGTTCAGTGTCCAGCACGCCGACGATCTGCCCCTCACCCCGCAGGCCCTGATCGTAAAGCGGTGTGACGTCGAGTTCATTGCTCTGGACGACCCAGCGGACGTCGTCGTTCCGCGGCGTGATCTCCGATGCTTCCTCGACAAAGTGAACCGCGTCGAGCCCCGCCAGGTCCGCGACGTTGTCCTGCGGCATGGTGGCGGAGACGACGACCTGGCCGCCGATTTCCCGCGCCCAGTGGACGGTCGCGCCGAGCTGCTGCAGGTCAGCATGCACGTCGCGCTGGCTGCGGCCGGCAAAGAGGTTGACCATCACCGGCATGAGGCCCTGGTTGTACAGGTCCTGCCGCTCGGGCGTCGTCGGCTGTCGCTGGCCGAGGTCCGGGTCGAGCTTCCAGGTTTCGTCGTACTCGCCGACCCAGACGAGCCCGTCAATATCGTTGATTCGATCGGGGCGGACGGCGCTGAGGTTGGCGGTGTAGGCGTACGCCGGCAGGTAACTGCCGAGCTCAACGCCCATGTCCGCAAGCTGCTGGCGCTTTTCCGGAGTCATCGGGCCGTCGAACTGCAGGACGTAGGACCGCTCCGCGTGGAAGTTGTGGAGGTCGGCGTCGCGAAGGTCCGCGAGCTGGGTGGTGTCGACCTCGCCGACGCGAAGCAGCAGGCGACCGACTTGCAGTTCCTGCGTGGCTTCGTGCTGCTCGACGATGCCGACGGGCTGTTCGTGAATTCCCTGGATATCGGCGGTGGCAGCCCCTCCCGCCAACAGCGCAGTTACTGCGCAGAAAAGTACCGGTCGACGCGTGTCTTTCATGAAATCTCTCCGTAGATTGTCGATCTTGCCGGCCCCACACCACCCCAATTTGGCAGCGCACAGACCAGACGGACTGCATGCAACCATAAATCAGGTAATGGGTTGGGGCAACAAAATTCTCACGATTCGGCCGCTTCGTCGGCGATTCTTTAGCCATTCGCCGGGTTGATGACAGCCTGTATACTCGCCACGATATGCATTCTCAGAACATCGTCCTATAACTCGGGTGCCGGCCAGCCGGCGACGGCTGTGCGGGGATGAGGCAGAAGTCATTCTCAGACTGTTCGCCATGCTGTTGTGGGCGGGTTGTGGACATTTTTGATTGACGGCCGGGCCAATCAGCCGGTACGCTGCCGTTGCGTTATCACGCGGGCTGCCTGGGGAGCCCTTATTGAGCACGTATCACCAACGGGGGAACATGTGCAGCCGGGCGGTCCGCCGTCCGGCTGACTCCTTTCTAAAAGGCTTCGGCATTTCTCTTTGCGCTTTGCGTGAGTTCCCCCGAAGGGGCGCGTCGATTCGCCGACGATCGCTCACGGCAATTCGCGGGGGTCCGGCTCATCGTCGAGAAGGCGCTCGGCCTGATCGAGCACGTCGCCGGGAAACACCGGCCCGTGGTCGAGGGAGGGCGGCGAGTCGTCGACATCGTCGCCTGAATCGGTCGGGGCAGGATCATGCGACGGACCGGGTGCCGGGCCGGGCGATGGACCGGACGATGGACCGGGGGTTGAACCGCAAGCCGGGTCGGCGGTCGGGGCCGACGGGCGGCTCTCCGCGTTGGTGGCCGGCGCTGCGGGACGGGCCGACGGCTCGGCGAAGTCCGCGGCGTCGAGATCGAAGATGTCGATCCAGCGTTCGACCTGATCGCTCGACAGCGGGGCGGGTGGCTTGGGCGCAGGGCCGGTCGGCGTGGCGGTCCGGTTCGCCGAGTCATTGTCCCGGGCGAGGTGATCGAGAAATTCTTCAGACGTCAGCGCTGCACACCGCCGACGGCGGGCCGCGCGCTGGATCGCCCCGTCGGACGAGACGACGGTAACGCGCTTCGGGTCGGCGGCGGCGTCGATCATCTCGATGATCAGGGTGTCAGCGTCGGCCCCGGGGCCGGCGAACCGCACCCGGATGTCGGCGTCTTCGCCAACCGGCCGGCGGGGCTGGCCTGTGCCGTCACAGATCATCTGCACGGTTTCGCGGGCGTACCGGCTCGCCGCAACGAGGCCGGCAAGGTCGTCAATCCCCGGGCCGGCGAACTCGGGGGGAAGAACGCCGGTGGTATGCAGGATATTGTACGTGTCCAGCAGCAGTGCCATGGTCAGGTCATCGGCTGAAAACCGTATCCGCGGAAGCGGACCGGGCCGGCGGTTTCGGAAGGTGAGTCAGCGGCCGT
>SLJD01000333.1 GCA_007135295.1 Phycisphaerales bacterium | reverse complement strand
GGCTGACCGGCCGGCTGGCGACTTGCCAACTGTGACATTTTTCGTTGTAATGCTCCCACTCGACTCAGAATCAGGAAGGCACCATGGCTATTCGCATCAAGGCACGACAGGGAGAATCGGCTGAGCAGATGCTCCGTCGGTTCAAGAAACTCTGTGAAAAGGAAGGGCTGACGAAGGATATCAAGCGTCGGCAGTATTTCGAGAAGCCCTCGGAACGCCGCCGCCGCGCCCAGCGCAAATCCGCTGCCCGGCTGAGCCGCACAACCGGCCGCTAAAGCCGAGCCCGTATTTGCGCACAGGGGCCGGGATCACCTCCGGGCCCCATTGAGTCGGCAGACGCCGGCCACCGGAGCCACCCCGCACGCGACCTTGGGCTCACGCGTCATCGACGCAGGCCATCGGCGGGCCGGGAGGATTCGAGTGAAGGGCGCCTGAGCCTGCAGACCGACTCACCCTGCCGCGACGTGGGGGGAACACGCGCGGCAGACGTCAGAGCGTAGACTGAACGTTTTTCTTTATCAGAGTCACCCGCTTGAACTCGCCACCCGCCTCGGCGTGCGGGGACGGATCCGCAGGAGACGATCTTCGTGAAACTATTCACTGTCGCAGACCTGTCGCTGTTGTTTTCTGAGGCCTGGCTGTACCTGCTGGCCCCCATCGGTGCGATCGCGGCACTGACGATGGCCTACAAGTTCTACCAGGCCACGATGACCCACTCCGAGGGCGATGAGGAAATGATCCACATCGCCAATGCCGTCCGCCAGGGTGCCATGGCGTACCTGCGGCGGCAGTACAAGGTCGTCGCCGTCGTCTTTGTCGCCTTGCTCGTCGTGCTTGCCATCATGGCTGCCCTGGACATGCAGGCGGGGTGGACGGTGTTCGGCGTGACGACCGCCGGCGTGTTCTCCGGCCTGTGCGGGTGGTTCGGCATGAAGACCGCGACCAACGCCTCCGCCCGGACCGCCTACGCCGCCAGCCAGTCACTCAACGAAGGCCTGACCGTCGCCTTCCGGGCCGGGGCGGTCATGGGCCTCGTCGTCGTCGGCTTCGCGCTGCTCGACGTATCGGTCTGGTTCTTCCTGTGGAACTCCATCCTGCCCGGTGAAAACCTGGTCGGTATTACGGCCGTGATGCTGACGTACGGCATGGGCGCGTCATTGCAGGCGCTGTTCGCCCGTGTCGGCGGCGGGATCTACACCAAGGCCGCCGACGTCGGCGCGGACCTCATCGGCAAGGTCGAAGCGGGCATCCCCGAAGACGACCCGCGCAACCCCGCGACGATCGCGGACAACGTCGGCGACAACGTCGGCGACGTGGCCGGCATGGGCGCCGATCTCTATGAAAGTTATTACGGCTCGATGCTCGCGACGATGGCCCTCGGGGCCGCCGCCGCGATGTCCATCGCCGGCATCGCCGCCGACGGACTGGGCATGCGGCTGGTCGTCGGCCCGATGGCCCTTGCCGGGCTCGGCATTCTCTGTTCGCTCGTCGGCGTCTATGCCGTCCGCGCGAAGGAAGACGCGTCGTTCAGCCAGTTGCTCAAGTCGCTGCATATGGGCGTCTGGGCCGCCTCGGGCCTGATCGCCGTGCTGTCGCTGGTGCTCTTCTCGCTGCTGTTCGGCGGGGTGGCGGAGATCAGCGCCTTCGGCATCTGGCTCGCGCTGCTCTTCGGCCTGATCGCCGGCAACGTCATCGCCTACTTCACCGAGTACTACACGAGCTACGAGCACAAGCCCACGCAGTCGATCGCTGAGCAGGCCCAGACCGGCCCGGCGACGGTGATCATCGGCGGCACAGCCGTCGGCATGCTTTCAACCTGGGCGCCGATCACGACGATCGTCCTCGCCATCCTGCTGGCGTTCACCTCGGCCGGCGGCGGCGAGCACTTCCTGCTCGGCCTGTACGGCGTGGGGCTGGCGGCGGTCGGCATGCTGTCGACGCTCGGCATCACGCTCGCGACCGACGCGTACGGCCCGATCGCGGACAACGCCGGCGGCAACGCGGAGATGACCGGCCAGGAGCCGATCGTCCGCGAACGCACCGACATGCTCGATGCGCTGGGCAACACAACCGCCGCGACCGGCAAGGGCTTCGCCATCGGCTCGGCGGCGCTGACGGCCCTCGCCCTGCTCGCCGCGTACGTGCAGGTTGTGCAGACGAGTCTCAACAACAACATCCGGCCGACCGACGAAGCCCGGTCGAGTCTTGTCGCGATGATCGACGACGCCGACGTCATCCGCGATGAGCAGGACAACGGCGACAATGGTGACAACGACCACCATGACCACGCACACGGCGGCGGGGCAGCCCGCGGTGAGCGGTCGATTGCGGCGGAGTACCGCGGCCGGGGAGACTTCGGCCTCGTCGATCGCAGCGATGACGACCATGACTTCGGCGCGTGGATGGTCGCCGCGACCGAACTCATCCGCCACTTCGATGACGCGCACGACCCCGGCGAGCAACTGCTGTTCGACGAGATCGGCTGGAACCCCCGCCGCAACGTCTATGAAGTGACGCACTCGTTCCAGCACGGCGATCACATCGATCACCTCGAGTTCGATCTTGTCCCGGCGGACCGGGCGGAGATCGACCAGCTCATGGGGTACTACAACGTGACGCTGATGAACCCGCGCGTGCTCGGCGGCATCTTCATCGGCGTGCTGCTCGCGTTCGTGTTCTGCGCGTTGACGATGAGCGCGGTCGGCCGGGCGGCGTACCGCATGATGAATGAATGCCGGCGTCAGTTCGGCATCATGCGCGGGCAGTTCAAGAAAGACGGCATGAGCGACGCCGACCTCGGCGACGCGACGAAGTGGCCCAAGCGCATCACCGTCGACAACCACGAGTACCCCGACTACGCCGAGTGCGTGGCGATTTCGACCGCCGGCGCCCAGCGTGAGATGATCCTGCCGGCCCTGATGGCGGTGCTGATCCCGATCATCGTCGGCCTGGTGCTTGGCGTCGGCGGCGTGATGGGCATGCTCGCCGGCGGCCTGACCAGCGGCTTCGCGGTGGCGATCTTCATGGCCAACGCGGGCGGCGCATGGGACAACGCCAAGAAGTACATCGAGAAGGGTCACTACGGCGGCAAGGGCTCAGAAGCCCACAAGGCCGGCGTGGTCGGTGACACGGTCGGCGATCCGTTCAAGGACACGTCCGGCCCGTCGCTGAACATCCTCATCAAGCTGATCGCGATCGTCTCGGTCGTCTTCGCCGGACTCGTCGTGCGGTACAGCCCGTACATCGAAGCCTTCCTCGGCCTCGGCTGAGCGGAGCGTCACGCGAATACGCATGCTCAGATGATTCAAACGAGAAGCCGCGGCCTTCGGGCCGCGGCT
>SLJD01000357.1 GCA_007135295.1 Phycisphaerales bacterium | reverse complement strand
TGTCGAGCAACTGGCAGAACTGCATGCGCACGGTCACGAAGTGGCGTCGCACACCGTAACGCATCCGATTCTGCCTCAGTTGGATGATGCGGCGCTGCGAGACGAACTCGTGCGATCCGCGGAACAGCTTCGGGCCTGGACCGGCGGGCCGGTTGAAGGGTTCTGCTATCCCAATGGCGATGTGGACAGTCGGGTTGAGGGGGCGGCTCGTGGTGCGGGGTACACCTATGCATGCACAACCGAATCAGGGTTGAACGAGCGTCGGGTTGATCCGATGCGTCTGGCACGCGTCCCGATCACGATGCAGCGGATGGGTTGCGGCTCAGGAGAGCATGACGAAGCGGGCTTTCGTGCGGAGATAAGCCGGCTGCGTCAGTGGTGGCGGAGCGGTTGACCGGACAGCTGATTGTGATGGTGACATGAGTACAGCGACGATTCAGTTAAAAGACACAACAACAACGGTCGATTCTATTGAGTCGCCCCGCATTGACCGGCCGGTCGCGGCACTGATCGGCGGGGGAAAGATCTCCGAGCAGCATTTGATCGCGCTACGGAAGCTGGACGATGTGCGCATCGGTGGCGTGTGCGACCTGTCGCCGGCGCTGGCACGGTTTACGGCTGAGCGGTTCGATGTCGACGAGTGGTACGCCGATTACCGTGACATGCTCGACCAGTGCCCGGCGGATGTCGTGCATGTGTTGACGCCACCGGCGACGCATGACCGGATCGTGCGGGACTGCCTTGACGCGGGGCGGCATGTCATTGTGGAGAAGCCGATCGCGCTGTCGAATGATGCGTTTCGCAGATTGTGGGATGACGCGGCGTCGCGAGGGCTGTGGCTCATCGAAAATCAGAACTACCGATTCAATGAGCCGATCGAGCGAATCAGCCGCGCCATCGCAGACGGTCGAATCGGAACGGTTCAAGAGGTTGAAGTGCGGATGGTGCTCGATATCCGAAGCGGCGGGCGGTACGCTGACGCGAATCTGCCGCATCCGAGCCACCGGCTCCCGGCCGGGATTATTCACGAGTTCATCACCCATCTGACATACCTGATGCTGGAGTTTCTGCCGCAGGGATCGATGGATGTAGTCGATTCGGTACGGGCGGCGTGGCGCAATCACGGCGCGGATCGGGATGATCTGTTTTCGTATGACGATCTGGACGCGACGGTGCTGGCCGGGGCGGCGCATGGGCGGATCCGGTTTTCGTGTCGGCAGTGGCCGGACTGCCTGGCAGTGACAGTGCGCGGATCGGACGGCGTTGCGGCCGCGGAGGTGTTTCATCCGATGACGCAGGTGATCACCCGGCGATCGGTCGGTCAGCACCTGACGCCGCTCGTGAACTCGCTGGCCGAGGCGAAGGCGAAGACGCGGTCCGGGTTCGGCAGCATCTGGCGGAAGGTCCGCAATCGCACGGCGTATGAAGGGCTGGAGCGATTCGTGGCCCTGACCTATGACGCGATTCGAAAGGGTGATGTGCCGCCGGTCGGATACGACCATATCGATGAGACCAGCCGATTGATCGATGCCATGCTCGCCCCGGAGAACCGCATATGAAGCTGCTGGTGACCGGTGCAGGCGGGTTTCTCGGGCGATATGTCGTGAAGTCCGCGGTCGAGCGCGGTCATGAGGTCCGGGCGATGATTCGGCCCGCTTCGCGCCTTGTGCCGCCATCCTGGCGCTGGCATCCTCAGGTTGAGGTTGTACGCGGCGATCTTCGGGCGCGGAACAGCTTTGATGAATCGCTGGACGGCGTCGATGCGGTCGTACATTTGGCGGCTTCGAAGGCGGGCGACCTGTACGAGCAGTTCGGGGGGACGGTGATCGCGACGGAGAACCTGCTTGACGCGATGAAGCGAGTCGGTGTGGATCGAATCGTTCTGACCAGTTCGTTTTCAGTATATGAGTACCTGGGACGTTGGGCATGGGGCAGACTCGATGAACAGTCGCCGCTGGCAAGCGATCCGCTTGATCGTGATGAATACTGTCAGATGAAACTCGAGCAGGAACGCATTGTTCGTGAGCATGTTGAAACGCATGGCGGGCGGTGCGTGACCCTCCGGCCGGGCGTGATCTACGGCCGCGACAACCTCTGGACGGCACGGCTTGGCATGCAGTTGAGCGAAAAATGGTGGATCCGGACGGGAACGTTCGCGCCCCTTCCGCTGACGTATGTTGAAAACTGTGCGGAAGCCATCGTTCAGGCTGCAGAGTACGACGGGAGTGAACACGATTTGATTGTGAATGTGGTGGATGACGAGACGCCCTCGCAACGGGCGTATCTGAACGCGTGGCGTGCACGCCTGTCACCGAAGCCGCGTGTCCTGCCGGTGCCATGGCTCATGATGCGGGGGCTGGCGCGACTGGCATCGCTGACGAACCGGTTGTGCTTCAGAGGCACAGCGAAGGTGCCGGGATTGTTCGTGCCGTCTCGTCTGCATGCCCGGTGCAAGACGCTGCGATACTCGAACGAACGGATCAGGGAAGCGCTTGGCTGGTCGCCGCGGTATGGTTGGCAGGAAGGCATGGATCGGGCGCTGGGAGACGATGATCCGGCGGATCTGCCCTCCACTGTCGCAGAAGTGTGCGTTGATGCGTCGGCGCCGTGCGTGGAGCAAGCCACATGACGGCTGTGCGGCTGGCGTATCTGTGTGGTGAGTATCCGCGCGCGACGGACACATTCATCCAACGTGAGACCCAGGCGCTCCGGGCGGCGGGGTTGCACGTCACGCCGATCTCGGTGCGCCGGCCCGCAGCACGTGAGCAGGGCACGCACGAGCAGGATGAAGAGCGGCGAAGGACCCATTACCTGCTGCCCTGTTCACCGTGGCGGCTGCTGGCGGATCACGCCGGTCTGCTTGCGCATTCGCCGGGCCGGTATTTCAGTGCGTTGTGGCTGGCGTTGACGGTTCGCTCGCCGGGACTGCGGGCCTTCGTCTACCAGTTGTTCTATTTCGCCGAAGCCGGGCTGGTGGCCGGGTTCATGCGGCGCAATAACCTGCGGCACCTGCATAATCACGCCCCGGACGCCAGCGGCTATGTGACGATGCTGGCCGCTCAACTCGGGAATTTTACATACAGCATGACGCTTCACGGTTTCGGGATTCTCTCCGAGCCGCGACGGTGGCGGTTGCAGGAAAAGCTTGAACGGTGCCTTTTCGCCATCTGCGTCAGCTGGTACGCACGCAGTCAGGCAATGTTGTGGTCGAATCGTCAGCATTGGGGTCGCTATCACGTAGTGCATTGCGGCGTTGATCCGGAATCGATAGCGATGCGTGAGCATACCGGACAGGGATCTCGCCTGTTGTTCGTCGGCCGGTTCGATCATGTCAAGGGGCTGCCG
>SLJD01000255.1 GCA_007135295.1 Phycisphaerales bacterium | reverse complement strand
GATCGCCCATCACCGCGGCGCTGTCGGGGATGGCGCCGGCCGCCGCTTCGTCCGCCGCCCGGATGTCGCGGGCGATCGCTTCGGCGACGTCACGGAGCACATGCCAGGGACGCGCGGCCAAGAGCGCCGATTCCGCCGACACGGCGTTTGCCGAGGCGGGACGCCGGCCGGTGTCCAGCAACGATTGCGCGTCGGCACGTTCCAGCCGGGCAGCGATCACATCGCCGGTTTCCGCTTCGACGACGACAGAGCCGGCGTCCGGCTCAAGCGACGCGTCGGGCAGCGTCCAACGTCCGTTGACGAGCAGGAACTCATCGCCATCCGGCAAGGCATTGACCGGCACGGCGCTGCGCTCCGCCACGACATTCTCAAGGTGCGCTGGTACGGCGAACGCGGCCGGCGGCTGCTGCCATGCCACGGCGATCCGCTCTGCCGTGGTGAGACGGCCGCTGCGAATGTCATATGCCGGCCTCAGGTCGGTCATTGGTCCGAAGTCGCCCCGGCCGTCATCAAAGATCACGAGTTGCGGCACGTCTGCATTCCTCCTCGCAATCGGCCCGACTCATCGCCAGTTCACCGGCCGGCTCGTCTTGCTCTGGAATCCCCACAGCGGCATCGTCCGCACGAGCATCCACCCGATCGGCAGCGCAATGATCCCCGAATACAGCGCCACGAAAAAGCGGTGGCCAAGCGCCCGCGTCGCGGAATCCATCGGCCACGCCCCTGTCGTCGCTTCGAACCACGACCGAATGACCAGCACAACCACCACGATCAACGAGACCGCCAGCATGCACGCCACGGTCATCACGCCGATCGTCAGCGCCCGTCGACGGAAGACCATGCTGCGAATAAGCACGACGAGGTACCCGCCGAACGCGAATCCCAGGGCGTGCGGGCCGATGATGTGCACGGCCCCGTCCGAAGCCATCGGGCTGCCCAGGTCGACCATCAATCCGAGCATCCAGCACGCCCACAGGGCGGTCATCTTCGGCGCCATCAGCGCGACGAAGACGGCCACCGTCGCCACGGACAGCGGCTGCACGCCGTTGAACTCGAGCGCGCCGATCAGACTTCGATCGAGCACGAGCGCCAACAGCGCGAAAACCAGGAACACCGGCCACCTCATGACGTTCCCCCTTCCTCGTGATCCGGGCCGGCATCACCCGTAGACTGGTCAATCATAATGACAACGGTGCTCAGTTCGTGCGGCCGGTACATCGCCCGAATCACCAGCCGCCGGCGCAGCGGCTCGTCATCATGCGTGCGGACCGACTCGACACGACCGACGATCATGCCCCGGGCCGCCGAATGCCACGCCGGGTCGTTGAGCCGGACGACATCGCCCGTTCCCACATCGGCTGTGTGGTCGATCGTCGCGTGAAACACGCCGCCACCCTGCGGGATGAGGTCGATCATCCAGTCATCGCGCATCGGCTCGTCAGCGTGCTCCTGAGGAAACACAACGCCGCGCATCACGCCGACCGACTGGCTGGTGATCGGCGTCACGTAACTCCGCAGATACTGAACGCGGGAAATGCGTCCGATGACATGCGAGCGGAATACGACCACGCTGCCTTCCCGCACCCCGTGCCGCCGGCCTCGGTTGAGTTCGACCGTTCCCACCGGCAAATGCGGGTTGTGGGCGTATGCCGCCGCGTCGAGCAGCCGCACATCGCCATTCTCCGGCTCGATCTCGATCCGCCGGAGTTCTTCAAGCTGTTCTCGAAGCTCGCGCGTCACCATTTCCTGCCGGCGCCGAAGATCGCGTTCGCGGTCACGTTCGCGGCTGAGCTGCTCGATGATTTCCTCGGCATCGCCCGAAAGATCGTCCAGCGTGTGCGAGGCCCTGGGCGGGCGCAACCACTGGCGGACGGCGGTGCCGGCGTGTTCGATCGGCGTGGTCGGCAGTTTGAGGATATCCGCTGCGTCAGCGGTCCACCCACGCAACCAGTCAGTCGGCAGCAACGCGAGCACGAGTGTCCCGGCAAGCGTGATGGCGAAAACGCGCTGCGTGGTGATGGCGGATCGTGACATGAGAAACGGGCGAACAGCCGGCCCTACGGGCGAAGCGGGCGATCAGATCTCGTCGATGTCCGACTCCATCGTCGCCTTCCACTCTTCCAGATTCTCGAGGTAGATACTCGTCCCACGCGCCACGCACGTCATCGGGTCATCCGCAATGCGAACGTCGAGGCCGGTCGCGTTGGCCAGCACAACGTCCATGCCGCGCAGTAGCGCTCCCCCGCCAGCGAGGCAGATGCCGTTGTCGACCAGGTCAGCTGCCAGTTCCGGCTCGGCCCGTTCGAGTGTGCGCATAACGATCTCCGTGATCGCCGCCACTGGCTCCTGAAGCGCTTCGCGGATCTCCTCGCTCGTGACGACGGTCTTGCGCGGCAAGCCGGAGATCATGTCCCGCCCGCGCACATCCATGCTCTGCTGCTCACCAACCGGCGCGGCCGAACCGATCTCGATCTTGATCCGCTCAGCAGTCTGCTCGCCGATCGTGAGGTTGTACGTCTTCTTCATGTGATTGATGATCGCTTCGTCCAGATCATCACCGGCGACGCGCACCGATTCGCACGTCGCGATGTCGGCCAGCGACATGATCGCCACCTCGGTCGTACCACCGCCGACGTCCACGATCATCGAGGCGGTCGGCTCGACGATGGGTAGCCCTGCGCCGATTCCCGCGGCCATCGGTTCCTCAACGAGGTACACCCGCCGGGCACCGGCCCGCTCCGCCGAATCGAGCACCGCGCGCTTC
This sequence comes from Phycisphaerales bacterium, assembly GCA_007135295.1. Classification (GTDB taxonomy): domain Bacteria; phylum Planctomycetota; class Phycisphaerae; order Phycisphaerales; family SM1A02; genus SLJD01. Next base: position 591 of record SLJD01000255.1, on the reverse strand, counting down.
TCCACCGCCGTGATACCGGACGGCACCGCGATCACCACGCGCGGATGAAAGATCCGCGTGCGGCCATTGACCTTGCGAATGAAGTAACTGAGCATCGCTTCGGTGATCTCGAAGTCGCTGATGACGCCGTCTTTCAGGGGCCGGATCGCGGTGATCGACCCGGGAGTCTTACCGAGCATCTCCTTGGCGGACCAGCCGACGGCATTGCCGTTGTTGAGCACCTGGTTCGTTCCACGCCGAACCGCGACAACTGACGGCTCGTTGAGCACGATGCCCTCACCCCGCACACACACTAGGGTGTTGCAGGTTCCCAGGTCGATCCCCATATCGACGCTGAACCACCCGAGCAGCTTATTGAGAAACACCAAGGCCGACTCCATTCACCGAAACACTTCCTGCCGAGCCGTCACCGGTTCGTGCCGCGGACTCCCTGGTTGCCATCATCGGCAACACGCCGGGCATAGCACGAATGATACGCAAACAGCGTCGATCGTGTGACCGACGCTGAGAAACATGCTGATGTTTTTTTCAGTACCCGTCGCGTGTTAACCGCTCAATTGGAAATCAGATGAAACGGCCCGCCGTCATTTC
>SLJD01000396.1 GCA_007135295.1 Phycisphaerales bacterium | reverse complement strand
TCTACATCCCGCACCGGATCGATGAGGGCTACGGCATCAACGCCGAGGCGATCGCGGAACTCGCCCGGCAGGGCGCGGACGTCATCGTGTCGGTCGACTGCGGCGTGACGGCGGTCGAGCCGGCGCGGGTCGCGCGCGACGCAGGGGTCGACCTCATCATCACCGATCATCACAACCTGCCGGAAGACGGCGTGTTGCCGGATGCGGCGGCGCTCGTTCATCCGCGGCTGCCGGGCAGCGCATATCCGTTCGGCGAGTTGTGCGGCGCGGGGGTGGCGTTCAAGCTCGCCTGGCAGTTCGCGGTGCAGTGGTGCGGCTCGCAGCGCGTCGGCGAAGCGTTTCAGCAGACGCTGCTCAACCAGTTGCCCCTCGTTGCGCTCGGGACGATCGCGGACGTCGTGCCGCTGGTCGGCGAAAACCGGGTGCTGGCGGCGTACGGGCTGCGGATGATCAAGCAGACGCCGCTGACCGGGCTTCGCGCCCTGATCGAGGCGTCGGACCTGATGGACGAACAGATCGACTGCCACAAGGTCGGCTTCGTACTCGGGCCGCGCCTCAACGCGTGCGGGCGGATGGGGCATGCAGCCAAGGCCGTCCGGATGCTGCTGACCGATGATCCGGCCGAGGCAAGGACGATCGCCGATCAGTTGACCGCGCAGAATCGCCAGCGTCAGCAGACCGAACGGCGGATCGTCGAGGAAGCGGCCCGGGCCGCAGAGGACGCGGGCATGACCGCGGATGACCGGCGGGCGATCATCCTCGCCGCCGAGGACTGGCATCCCGGCGTGGTCGGGATTGTCTGCTCGCGGCTGGTCGACCGGTTCAGCCGCCCGACGATTCTTATGCAACGCCAGGGCGACCTGTGCAAAGGGTCCGGCCGAAGCATCGACGGCTATTCCATTCATGAAGCGCTGGCCGCGACGGCCGATCACCTGACGACCTACGGCGGACACGACGCCGCCGCCGGGCTGAGTCTGAAGACCGAACGGCTCGACGCGTTCGTTGAAGCGTTTACTGAACACGCCAACGCGAACATTCCCGTCGAACATCTCACGCCGGCGTTGCGTGTCGATTGCGACGCGCTGCTCGATGAGTTCGATCACGCCACGGTGCAGGCGCTCGCCGATCTCGCGCCGTTCGGGCGGGCGAATCCGCGACCGATGGTGCGGCTGCGCGGCGTCGAGCTTGCCGAGCCGCCCCGGCAGATGGGTTCGCAGGGCAAGCATCTGGACCTCAAACTGCGAACGGGCCGGCACGGGGACGTGAACGGCTCCGCCGGGCCGGGGCTCGTGCGCGCGGTGTGGTGGCGGCAGGGCGGACGGGCGGCGGATCTCGCGGCGGGCATGCCCATCGAAGCGGTCGTCGAACCGAAGATCAGCACATGGAACGGCCGGTCACGTGTGGAAGCGGTCATTCAGGACATCCGCCCCGCGCCGGCCGCCGACCACGCCCGCCCGGTTGCCCACGTGGGCTGACCGTCCCGAGAACACTGGCGGAACAACACAATGCGACGCTGCGCTTCTTCGTCGGCGCGTGGATAAGCAATTTTCAGCGCCGGGCTGACCGTGCGCAACCGGCTCCGAAAGTTCAGTTCACGAAGAGTCACTGTCCGCGGCGCTATTCGATCGGCGTCAGCCCGGCGGCGCGGAGCACTCGCGACAGGCCGGCGACATCGTCCGGCGAAAACGCACCGACGGAAAATGAATCGAGATCGAGCAAGCCCCAGCACGACCCGCCGGGCTCGGCCAGCGGAACGACGAGTTCCGAGAGGTCGCGCGGATCGCAGGCGATGTAGTCCTCGCCGAGTTCTCGCACGTCGTCGATGATGATGCTCCGCTGTTCGGTCAGTGCCCGGCCGCACGCGCCGTGCAGACCGATCGGCGAACACGCCGGCTTGTCACGGTGCGGGCCGAGCACGAGACGCCGATCATCGGGCTCATCGGGTTGATCCACGTAGAAGCCGAGCCACGAAACGTCGCAGGCGGCAAGGTGTGCCCACAGCGCTTCGACGACGGCGTGCATCGCCTGCTCACGGTCGGCGGGGCGGCCTTCATCACGCAGGATCGACTCGGCGGACTGATACGCTTCAGCGCGGTGCAGAACGGTCATGGGCACAGCATATGCCGCGGGGTGCTGCGGTGCACAGCCCCCCCTCGCCACAGAGTGGCAACGACCACTGGCTGCACAACGGCTGACTGCTACGATACCCGCCACACGTCGCCCTGCCTGGTGGGGCGGCAATCTTGAACACGCGAGGATGGAGGGACCACCATGGCCGTGGCAGTCAGTCGACTCATTGACGCGATCGAAACCATCGCCCCGCCGGAATTCGCCGAATCATGGGACAACGTCGGCCTGCTCGTCGGGTCGGCGAAGCGCGAGATCAACGGCTGCCTGCTGACGATCGACCTGACCGAGTCCGTGCTCGAAGAGGCGATCTCGCACGGCGCGGAACTGATCATCGCGTACCACCCCCCGATCTTCCATCCGCTGACATCGCTGACCGATCGAACCGCCGCCGAGCGAATCGTCCTGCGGGCGGCGCATGCGGGGATGGCGATCTACAGCCCCCACACCGCGCTCGATGCGGCGCCTCGCGGCGTCAACGACTGGCTCGCGGAAGGACTCGGCAGCGGCGACATCCAGGCGCTTGAGCACCGGGCCGTCCTGCCGGAATCCGAGGCGTTCAAGATCGTCACGTTCGCGCCGCACGATGCGGTGCAGCGCATTCGCGAAGCAATGTCCACCACCGGAGCGGGATGCATCGGCGATTACTCGCAGTGCTCGTTCGAGCTGGCCGGCAGCGGGACGTTTCTCGGCGGGGCGTCGACGAACCCCACGATAGGAACGGCCGGCGAACTTGAACGCGTCGATGAAATCCGCCTCGAAATGGTCTGCTCAGAGCGGTGCCTCGGCCTCGCGGTGATGGCGCTGCGCGAGTTCCATCCCTATGAAGAGCCCCCGATCGAAATCTACGCCCTGCACCCCCGCCCGCAGCGGAACATCGGCATGGGGCGGCGCGTCGTCCTCGATCAGAAAGTCACGTTCGATGAACTCGCCGAGCGCATCAAGAAGCGGCTCGGCGTGGCGCGGCTCCGCCTCGCCCGGCCGGACGGCTGCCCGGATGAGATCGGCACGATCGGCCTGTGCGCCGGCGCCGGTGGCGGAATGCTCAGCCAGGCGGTCAAGCGGGACTGCGAAGTGTTCATCACCGGCGAGATGAAGCACCACGAGATCCTCGCCGCAATGGCCGACCGCTGCGCCGTACTTGTCGCCGGCCACACGAACACGGAGCGCGGCTATCTGCCGATCCTGCGCGAACGGCTCGCCGAGCGTGTCGGCGGCGTGGACCTGCACGTCGCGGAGACCGACGCGGACCCG
>SLJD01000361.1 GCA_007135295.1 Phycisphaerales bacterium | reverse complement strand
TCCGCGGACGACCGCCCTCGCTCAGAACGCGTTCCGCTGGCTGACCCGCAAGGGGCTCGTCGTCGGCTCGTCGGACACAGCCGAATTCCGCCCGCAGATGGCGGACGACTTTTTCAAGGGGATCGGGCCGGTCCAGGAGCGATCCGGACCAAGACAGCTCGGACGACTCGATCGGGCCATCGCGCATCGTCGTCGCATGGCACATCTCTACGACGAGCTGTTGGCTGAGCACGGGTGGACGCCGACCTCACTACCGGAGGGGGTAGAGCTCGCCCTCGTGCGTTATCCCGTACGCGTGGTCGACAAGCAGAAGGCTCTCGAGACAGCCGCATCGCGGTTCGTGGAGCTCGGAAGCTGGTTCGAATGCCCGCTGCATCCGATCGAGACGCCTTTGGAGGCCTACGATTACGAGCCGGGCATGTGCCCTGTCGCCGAACGGGCCTGCCGCGAGGTGGTCAATCTGCCGACCCACCCGCGTGCCGACGAGGCCACCGCCCGGCGATCCGTAGCGTTCGTGGCGTCGATCGGACCGGCGCAACCGCAAGATACCTCTTGACATGCAGGGCCGGCTCCGTGCCGTCCCATCAGGGAAGGTTATGAAAAACAGATTCCAGGCAGGGTGGCCGATCGTTGTCGGAATGTTCTGTGCGATGACGGCGCTGGCGCCACCCGCGACCGCACGCACGCTCTACGTCGCGCCGAACGGCCACGACCGAAACAACGGCACCTCCCCTGCCACCGCGCTTCGCACCATTCAGACGGCCGTCAACCGCCTCCGGCCCGGCGAGACCCTAATCCTGGCGCCCGGCGAGTACCTTCAGCAGTTCGTCGTCAGCCAGAGCGGCACTGCCGAGCAGCCCATCACCATCCGGGCAGCCGTTCCGGGATATTCCGTCGTCCGCGGTACGGTACGCGTCGACGGATTCTCCAAAGTCGAAGGGACGCGCTTCATCTACGCCCGCCGAGTGCCCGAGGCAGTGCACCGCATCGTCGAACTCGGCTCGGGAATGATCTATCTCAAAGCGCCGGCAGTGGCGGATATGGATCAGTTCCGCCGTTCGTTCCTGTATGACGCGACGAACGGGATGCTCTACGTGCATACTTCGGACGGGGGATCACCCGACGAGCACGCCCTGGCCGCGAGCATACTGTCGGGGCACGGCATCCTCGTCTCCGGTTCGCACGTGCGCATCGAGGGCCTGGTGGTACGAGGTTTCTGTCCCCAAGAGCAGCGTCGATCCGGAGTCGGTGCCGGCATCCGCTTGACCGGGGATCACAATGAAGTACGCAATTGCACATTGCTGTTCAACGCCATGGGCGTTTCCGTCAGTTCCAGCGACATCATCATCCGCGACAATCTCCTCGTCGGCAACATCAATCCCCATCGCAGCGAGATGGCCCAAATCTACTGCGGGCACGGCAGCAGTGACGTGCAGGTGATCAACAACACCGTCCTGGACGCGCTGACGCACGGGATCCGCTTTTACAATGGCAGCCGCAACGGTCATGCCGTCGGCAACATCGTTAAAAATACGCGCATCGGCCTTTACTATAAGGCGACCGCTGGCATGCGCAGCGCGACGCGCAACGTCGTGGTCGCCAGTTCCTATTTCAATTTCGGTACGGGTGTGGTACCCGGCCCGTTTATCGAGGATCGCAACACATTTCAGCATCGTTCGGATTGGCAAGATGCCAACCAGGGCAAACCGGGGCCGCGTACGCTCGTATGGAACCCGAATCAAGATGACCCGCGCTTCGCGGACCCGGCGCATCTCGACTACCGCCTTCAGGCCGACAGCCCCTATCGGGACGCGGCTCCCGACGGCAGCTCGCTCGGCGCGCACGACTACGAGCCGAACATTTTCTTCGTCGGCCCCGAAGGCGATGATGCACACGATGGTCTCAGCGTCGCACAAGCCTTCCGAACCCTGGCACGCGCCATGGATCAGGCAGGGCCAGGCGTGACGATCTACCTGCTGCCGGGCCATTATGAGGGGACGTTCCGCATCGACCGTTCGGGTGAGCCGGGTTCCCCCGTCGTGATCCGAGGCCGGGGAGAACAGATGGCCGTCACGCTGGACGGCCTCGACCTGACCGGCGCGGCCCACGTCCGCGTCGAGAACCTCCGCGTTCGCGGGTCGGCTGTCATTCGTGGCGCACGGGACATCGAAATCAAGCGGTGCATGTTCTATGACGTGGACGGGGACGGAATCGAGATCGACGATAGCCTGCTGGTCTGGGTACGCCGTTCGACGATCTGGAACGCGGAGGGGGCGCCCGTCCGCATCGGAGAAGGCAGCCGGGCGATCGGGATCACCAGCAACATCCTCCACTCGAAAACCGCGACCGCATTGCACAGCGACGCCGGACGCCAGAATGAGCTTTTCTTCCAATACAATAACTATCTGCCCGCATCCGATCAGCCGCTTGCGCGGATCGCCGGGGCACGGATCGACTCTTTCGCGGAACTCCAGGCGACGCTCGGAGTGGACCCCTGTGGGATGTCCAGCGATCCGCGCATCATCGACCCGGCCCGTTCGCCCGAGCTCCATCCGGGCTCACCCTGCATTCGCGCAGGAGAGCGGGGTTATACCATCGGTGCCGGGGACGCACAGCCGATCGAGCGACCTGCCACCATCGAAGAGGTCACACTTCGCGACGCGACGCCGACCACGTTGAGCCTGACCTGGTGGACGCCGTGGACCTCCTCGGCCAACTGGCGCTTCTATGGCTCCTGGGCGCACGATGCGCCGGTCCTCACTGAGCTCCACTACGGTACATCGGCAGACGAGCTGGACCGGATGGCCTATTCATTGGGGGACCTCTACCACCGCGTGTCGCTCCACGATCTGACCCCCGATACCACCTATTTCATGAAGATCGTCATTCCCGAACAACCCCGCATCGACATGCTGTTCCATTCCTACCGTCCCGACCCGCATGCGCAGCCTCATTCGTCGGCGGAAAGCCCCGTGATGTCGTTTACGACCCCCGCAGCCGATGCATGGCAGCCCGCGCGGCGGACACTTTATGTTTCGCCCCATGGACGCGCCACAGCGTCGGGCGAGGATCGCAACGCGCCCACGACACTGACGTCGGTCAGCGACGCCGTTCGCGCGGGCGATACGGTCATCCTGCTGGAAGGCGTTTACACGGAAATGTTCGCGCCGGCAGCCACGGGGACCGCCGAGGCGCCCATCACGATCAAGTCCGAGAATCTCAACGGGGCCATACTGGACGGTTCGATCCATGTTCGCCCCAGCGGCGTCGCGCTCTTCCACAACTCGCATATCGTGATCGACGGGCTGGTTTTCCAGCGGTTCGGTGCCAGTCAGCACGCCGCCCGCGCAGGTTTGAATTTCGGCCAGGTATTGCAAAATGGCCAG
>SLJD01000012.1 GCA_007135295.1 Phycisphaerales bacterium | reverse complement strand
TCAGTCGCGTTGTAAACGCGATCAAGGAGTATATCCAGCGCTTTCTGGAATGGATCCGGGAGACGATTGATGGCATCGCGGTGGCAGTTCTGACGATCTACAGCACGGTTGCCATGGCGGCGCTTCTGCTCGCCTGCTTCGGTGTGGGCAACGTCATCATGGCGAACATTCGAAGTCGGTCGTTCGAGTACGGCGTGCTGCGGGCGGTCGGGGCTCACCAGGGCGTGCTGCTGAGACTCATAGTGGGCGAGGCAGCGATCCTCGCCGTCGCCGGCGCTGTCGTTGGGACCGCCCTCGGCCTGCATCTCGCCGCAGTAAGCACGATTTTCTACCGCGACCTGGCCGGGCTGCCGATCGGCGTAGCGATACCGGTGGGCCCGATTGCGGTCGGCTGGGCGGTTCTGCTTGCGATGACCCTCCTTGCCGCCGCTCCGGCCGCGATCGCACTCATGCGGCGGCCGACGCTGACGCTGCTGACCGCCGGCCGAAGCCAGTAGGCGAGCGTAACCGCCAGCATCTTACGTTCCTGCGGGGAACTGTCACATCCTACCTCGTTGAGCGAGGCGGGCGGCGATCCAATGACGATCAACGGTCACTCACTGGGTCGGCGAACGGAACGCGATGACATCGACCGGATGGGGCGCATGGCGATGACCGTCACAGCCAGGGCTCTGGCTGATGACGTCCAGGTATTCATGCAGCAGCGACTGCAGACCGGAGGGTAGGGCGGCGGTCTCAACCTGGGCGATGAAGTCGAGCAGCCGGCGGCCGTGTTCGTTCTGATCGTCAAGGCAACTGGTCACATCGACGGTCGCGTCAAGTCGTTCGAGGCCGGCATCAAGTTCCATGCCGTGAAGCGTGGCAAGGACATCATTGCTGAACCATGCCCGCCGGTTCCACTGCTTGCGCCAGATGCGGTCGGCAAGGCCGTTCAGTGACTCATTCGGGGCCTGAAGGACGAGCAGCCAGCCGCCCGGTTTGAGCAGGGAGATGGCGCGGGAGAGTGACGGCTCTATATGCTCAAAGTAGTACAGGCAGTGCACGAAGTGGATGACGTCGAACCGCCGGTCCGACTCGTAATCCTCGAACAGCGTTGTGACGGCTGAGGCCTCAGCCGGCTGATCGGCGAAGCATTCGATGAAGGCTTCGGTATGCAAGGGGTTCGGATCGACGCCGACGAGGTGCAGCGAGTTCGTGTGTTGGGCGAAGACGTCGGCGATCCGTCGGTCCATCGTGCCGCCGCCACAGCCGACGCTGAGAACGTCCATCCGGTCGCCGGGCCACGTCTGCCGACCGGCCCAATGCGCGAGCCATTGAAGTATAAGCTGTCGCTGATTGCTGGCATTCTCGAAATCGTCGTGTGTTTCGTGGTATCGACGATCGGTGAGCTCAGCGACCGCGGGCAACTGGCGGATTTCCAGCTCGACCCGTTCGAGAAGTTCCTGCTCGAGTTTCGATGGATGTTCGGACAGTGACTTGCCTTTCCGCGCTGTCGCGGGGGCTGGAGGGTTTGCGAATCTTCCGCCGGGACGCGGCGATGAAATTCCGTGAACGGACCGGTTTCAGGCCGACTCTTTGGCCCGGCGCTGGTGGAGACTTGAAAGCGGCACGTTGTTCTCGATCGATTCGCGGTCGATCACGTACGTCACGCCCTGGCTGTCATCGTCGGGAAGATCGTACATGATGTCGAGCATGAATTCGTCGACGACGGCCCGGAGCGCCCGGGCGCCGGTGTCACGTTCAAGGGCCCGGTCAGCGATCAGGTTCAGCGCGTCCTCGGTGAATTCGAGCTTGGCGCCTTCGAGCGAGAACAGGTGCTCGTACTGCTTGATCAGCGCGTTCTTCGGCTCGGTCAGAATCCGGACCATCGCTTCCCGTGTCAGCGGCATGAGGGCGGTGATCATCGGCAGACGGCCGACGAGTTCAGGGATCAGGCCGAAGTGGAGCACGTCGTCCGGTGTGACCTGGGAGAGGAGTTCCCCCGTCTGTTCCTGCCGGGTCTTTTCGTCACGCGATTCGGTGGTGAAGCCGATCCGGCTGCGGCCGATGCGCCGGCCGATGATCTCATCAATTCCCACGAACGATCCGCCGCAGACAAACAGGATCTGCGAGGTATCCATCTGAATGTACTGCTGCTCGGGGTGCTTGCGGCCGCCCTGCGGGGGCACGTTGGCGACGACGCCTTCAAGCATTTTCAGCAGGGATTGCTGCACGCCTTCGCCGGAAACGTCGCGTGTGATCGACACGTTCTGTGTTGTCTTGCCGATCTTGTCGATCTCATCGATGTAGATGATGCCCCGTTGGGCCGCTTCGAGGTCGTAGTCCGCTGCCTGCAGCAGTTTGAGCAGGAGATTCTCGACATCTTCACCGACGTAGCCAGCTTCGGTAAGGGTCGTCGCGTCGCCGATGGCGAAGGGCACGTTCAGCACGCGGGCGAGGGTACGGGCCATGAGGGTCTTGCCGGTCCCGGTCGGGCCGATCAGCAGGACATTCGACTTGTCGAGTTCGATCGGTGGATTCTCATGGTCGACCTGCGTCAACCGCTTGTAGTGGTTGTGCACGGCGACGGCGAGGGCCTTCTTGGCCTGCTCCTGGCCGATGACGTACTGATCGAGGAAGTCCTTGAGTTCGCGCGGGGCGGGAATCGACGAAAACGTCGGTCGCACGCTGCTCACGCGGCGCTTTTCCTGGCGGAAGATGTTCTGGCACAGATCTACACAGTTGGAGCAGATGTAGACATCGTTCGGCCCTTCGACCATGGGGCCGACTTCGCGTGACGTCTTGCCGCAGAATGAGCAGGTGGTGACCTTTCGCCCGCGGAACCCGCCGTCGTCACCGCCGCCGCCCCGACCTGAACCGCCACCGGAGCCTCCTGAGCCACCGGAGCCGCCCGAACCGCCTGCTCCGCTGCCGGAGCGGCTTCCGGAACGTCGATTGCTTCCCGAGCCACTGGCGCTCTGGGGGGCGGGCTGGCGGATGGGGTCGTTGGGCTGAGCTGTGGTCATGAAATCCTCGTCGTCGCAGAACGCGGCGGTGTGCCGGTCCGGTTCTTCGATAGTTGGTCGGCGAGTGGTGTAGACGCAGGTAGTGTATCGGGCCGGTCGGCCGCCGTCTAAAGGGCGGAAGACAATTCCCGCACCGGACTGATGCGAGGCGGGGCAAGACGAAGCAGTCATTCGGTCGGCCTCTGAGATGGCGTCATTCGCGACGTTTACCGGACGACTCGGCCGACATCCCGTCGGACCCGTCATCGTCCGGTCGGTCGGGCGCGGTGTCCACCTCGGCGTTTCGGCTTGCGGCATCGGGGGCGGTATCGGACGGGGAATCTTCGCCAGGACCGTCTGACGTGCTGCCCCGCACACGCTCGATCATGCGGCTTTTCGCCCGC
>SLJD01000067.1 GCA_007135295.1 Phycisphaerales bacterium | reverse complement strand
TGTCAAACTTCTCATGGACCTCTTCACTGAGCCGCTCGCGGGCCTCATTGGCGCGGCCCTTGCCGGTGGCGACGACCGACTCGGCCAGATTGCGCATGTCGCCGCGGAGGGCGGCGAGATCCTCGCGGAGCTTGTCCATCTCGGCCTGGACGGAGCCGGGGTTTGAAGTGTCCGCTGAGGTGGTCGTCGAGTCCGTTCTGGCCATCATCAGATCCTCCGCCTTGAGATTGGGTCTCGCAACAGACAGCCGCCGCGCGACAGCCGGCCGCGGCGTCAGCGTACACCTGCTCACCGGGAGTACGAAGCGCAGAACGGGCCGGATTTTCAGAATCCGGGGGCGTCAAACAATCCCATCTGCCCCATCTGTCGGTCGGGGGATGGTCGGCGGAAATCTTCTGATGACAGCGACCCCGAGCCGCCGTCTAGACGGTGTCGCCGGCTGAAAACGTCAAAGGTGCGGGCGATCTGCTCCGCCCACGGCCCCCGGCCACGCTGCCGAACGCCGAAACCTGACTCGTACAGCTCGCCGCCGTGCGTCTGGCGGATGAGTGACTCGACACGCTCAGCCCGGTCCGGAACTTCTCTGGCCAGCCAGTCCAGAAACAGCGCCTTGATCTGGTGCGGCAGCCGGAGCAGCACCCAGCCGGCCGAACACGCCCCGGCCTCGGCGGCGGCTTCCAGAATGGCCGGCACCTCGACATCAGTCAGGCCGGGAATGACCGGCGCGACCATGACCGTTACCGGGATGCCTGCCTCGTGAAGCTCGGCGATCGTCCGAAGGCGGTCTTCCGGCCGGCTCGCCCTCGGTTCCATGGCGGCGGCGAGACGGGCGTCCAGCGTCGTGATGCTGATGGCGACCTTGACGGCCCGGTGGCAGTTGAGTTCAGCGAGCAGATCGAGATCGCGCGTGACAAGCCGGTTCTTCGTGACAATGCCGACGGGCTGGCGGCATTCGGCCATAACGGCCAGGCACTGGCGGGTGATGGTCAGCCGGCGTTCGAGCGGCTGGTAGCAGTCCGTCACGCCGCTCATCGCGATCGGATCGCCGCGCCACTTCGGCGAGGCAAGTTCTTTTCGGAGCAGTTCCGGGGCGTTGCGTTTGGCATGGATCTTCGTCTCGAAGTCGAGGCCGCTCGACAGGCCGAGGTACTCGTGACCGGGACGGGCGTAGCAATAGATGCAGCCGTGCTCGCAGCCGCGGTATGGGTTGATCGTCCACGACATCGCAAGGTCAGGGCTGTCCACGCGGTTGATGATGCTGCGGGTTCGGTCTTCGAGAATCTCCGTTCTCGCCTGTGTGCCGTGTGGCTGCTCGCGAAGCTGCTCGTCCAGATGATCGCCGAGGACATGCAGCCGAATGCCATCAAACCGGTTCCCGGGATTGAGTCCGGCCCCGCGTCCCCGAACGCGACCCTGCGGCAGCCAATCGACATACTCGCGATCACTCATGCCGAAATCATACCGAACAGAACCCGGCACTCAAGTGACGATTAGCCATTCGCAGTTAGAGCGTCCGGGCTGACCCGAGTGCGGGCAGGCTCGAGCCAACCGGATGCGCGAGTCTCGCTGGGGAAGTTTGGCCGAAGGTCGCACAGTCAACGGAGTAGCCGAGCGTTGCAGCACGGCCTGAAATGTGCGGGCCCAAACAAGACGGCAAGCTGATGAGCAAGAACAGCGGCCGGTACCACCGCGGAACCGCCCCACCGGGTCGTCCTATAATGCATGTTACGTAAAATCACGCTGATTCCGACTAAGTTGTTGGGGGGCGTCCTCGAAGTGAATTCTGACGGCGTTCGCGGCGTCCGGTCCGCTTCATCCGAGCGGTTTCGGGAGCGCGACCTCGGGGCGGCTTTGCCCGGTGCATTCAGTTCAGTAGTGCGGCGTCGGCGCGCGGTATGAATCAAGATCGATGCTGCGAAACCATTCGATCGTCTTCTGAAGACCGTCTCGCAGCTTGACCTTCGGTTCCCAGCCGAGTTCCCGCCGAGCTAGTGAGATTTCCGGGCATCGCTGCTTCGGGTCATCCTCAGGCAGCGGCCGCGCCTGAACAATGCTGGAGGAGCTTCCCGTCAGCTCGACGACGTGCTCAGCGAGTTCGCGGATAGTGAATTCATCCGGGTTGCCGAGGTTCACCGGGCCGGGCAGGTCATCCGGAGCATTCATCAATGCGATGAAGCCGTCAATCAGGTCGTCGACGTAGCAGAACGATCGTGACTGGGTTCCCTCGCCGTACACCGTGATGTCGTCGCCGGCCAGTGCTTGGCGGATGAAATTGCTTACCACACGGCCGTCATAAGGGTGCATGCGCGGCCCGTAGGTGTTGAAGATTCTGGCGACGCGAATGTTCACGCCGTTCTGCCGGTGATAGTCGAACATGAGCGTTTCTGCGGCCCGTTTCCCTTCGTCGTAGCAGGCGCGGGGACCGATCGGATTCACCCAGCCACGGTACGATTCAGGCTGCGGGTGGACAGTAGGATCGCCATACACCTCGCTCGTGGACGCGTGGAAGAGCTTGGCCTTCACTCGCTTGGCCAAGCCGAGCACATTGATCGCCCCCATGACCGAGGTCTTCGTGGTCTTGATCGGGTTGTACTGATAGTGCCCCGGTGCAGCCGGGCAGGCGAGATTGTAGATTTCATCGACTTCGAGGTAGACCGGGTGTGTGACGTCATGTCGGATCAGCTCAAAGTTTGGCTGGTTGAGCAGATGCTCGACGTTGGACTTCTGGCTCGTGAAGAAGTTGTCGAGGCAGATCACGTCCTCGCCGGCCGCAACAAGCCGGTCGCACAGGTGTGAGCCGAGAAACCCCGAGCCGCCGGTCACCAGAATGCGCTTGATCATGTGGTCATGTCTCTTCGATGAAAATCTGCCGACACCGCGCCGACCGGTCGGCACGATAGCGAAATATCGCGATCATTGCGCGAAGATCTGTGCCGCCTGCCGGGTCGCGATCGGCTCGGTCCGGCCAACGGTCATCGGGCTGAACGGAGAATGATGATGACAGGTGGTACTGCCTCTTCAACCGGTCTGCCGTGGCATGTCATCGGCGTTATGACCGGAACCAGCATTGACGGACTGGACGCCGTGTTGGTCCGGGTGACCGGACGGGGGCTGTCAATCGGCGTGGAGCTTCTCGACCAATACGCGGCCCCACTCGGCGATTTGACTGTGGGGCTTCGGGATGCGGCTGCCCAAAAGGCAATGACTGCCCGGCAGTTCGCCGCGATCAGCCGGGATTTCGGACGGCTGCACGCCGATGCTGTGGCAGTGATCGCCGGACGCCACCAAAACCTGGTGATCGATCTGGTGGTGGCTCACGGCCAGACGGTTGTTCACGATCCGCCGCTGACATGGCAACTGCTGGATCCCGGGCCGATTGTCGCAGCCATCGCCGGCCATACGACG
>SLJD01000238.1 GCA_007135295.1 Phycisphaerales bacterium | reverse complement strand
TCCTGCCGTGCGGGGCCGGCGTGCCGCGGGCCTTGAAATCGTTTGATTTCGTGACCTGGGGGCAGGCGGGCCATCGGCTGGTCGATGTCAAGGGGCGGCGGGTGCCGCGTGGCTGGCGGCCGGGGCGGCGCCTGGAGACGTGGGTGACCCGCGAGGACGTCGCGGCCCTTGAGCACTGGCAGCGTTTGTTCGGTCCGGGGTACGAGGCGGCGTTCGTCTTCGTCCGCGGCTTCGAGGCGCAGCCGGCGGACGGCTGGTTTGAGGCCGTCACGCGGCACGGTTCGAGGTGGTACGCGCTGGAGGTGGTCACGCTTGAGGCGTATCGGCGGGCGATGGTGCCCCGCTCGGCGCGGTGGAAGACGGTTGAGCTTCCGGCCGAGGCGTACGAGCGGGCGGTGCAGCCACCCGTGCCGCCGCTGGCGGGGCCGTCAACGGGTCTGTCACCGGGTCTGTCAACGGGTCTGTCAACGGGTCTGTCAACGGGTCGGTCACCGGGTCTGTCATCGGGGCCGTCAACCGGGCCGTCAATCGGTCAGGGGCCGCCGCCGGCCTTCTCCGCGCGGCGTTGCGTGTGATCGCCGTCGTCCACGATCGCTTCCGTCACGAGCTCGATGAACTCGTCGCGCGGGTTCTCGCCGCGCGAACTCTGGGTGAAGATCAGCACGAACACGCTGTTTGACGGGTCCGCCCACGCGTAGGTGCCGTCGGAGCCGCCGTGGCGGAAGACGCCGTCGTCGTCGACGCGCCAGCCGTAGCCGTAGCTTGAGTTGCCTGCCTCGACCAGCGGCGAGACGGCGCGCCGGGCGGCGTCTTCCGAGAGGATCCGCGTCCGGCCGTACCGCCCGCCGTCGAGCAGCATCTGCATGAAGACGGCGAAGTCCGCCGCCGAGCTGATCATCCCGCCCGAGGCCCGCACGAGCGGGTAGTCCGGCTCGTCGTCCGGGGACCAGCGCAGGGTCCACTGCCCGTCGCTCAGCCGGTAGACGTCGGACATGCGGCGGCGGTCGGCGGTTGATTCGTGGTTGCAGGTGTCGTCCATGCCCAGCGGCTCGAAGAGGCGCGTCCGCAGGACGTCATCGAGCGTCGTGCCCGCCGCCGCCTCGATCACGCCGCCGAGGACGTTGTAGCCCACGTTGCTGTAGCCGTACTCGGCTCCCGGTTCGTTCTCGAGTTCGAGCTTTTCTGCAAAGCGGGCTGCTTCGCGTTTGAGGGTGGTGCCCTCATCAAGATCATCGAAGAAGATCGGGCTGCGCGGCAGGCCGCTGGTGTGCGTGGCGAGGTGCCGGACGGTGATGTCGGCGAACTCGCCCTCGCTGAACGCCGGGATCCACCGCCCGACGGGGTCGTCCATGTTCAACACGCCTTCTTCTTCCAGGACGAGGGCGGCCGCGCAGACCACGGCCTTGGTGTTCGAGGCCATGCGGAAGAGCGCATCGGGCTCGATCGGTTCCCCCCCTCCGGAAGGCCCGTTCCCGGAAGGCCCGTTCCCGGAAGACGCCTTCCCGGAAGATTCTTTCTCGGAAGATCCTTTCTCGAGACACCGCCAGCCGACCGCTTCATGCAGGACGACGGTTCCGTCGCGGGCCACGAGCAGAACGGCATTGCGCAGTTCGTCCTCTTCGACGGCCCGGCGGTAGAGGTCAACGGCCCGGTCAAGCTTCTCGCCGTCCATCCCCACGGCCTCCGGCGGGGCGTGCGGAAGCGGCTTCGGGCCCGTGGCGCACCCGGCCGCCAGCAGCGGGGCGAGTGCCAGGCAAAGAATCACTGTCAGATGGTCCGGTGCGAAAAAACCTGCGACTCTGGTCATGCGGCCCAATGTATCGCGCCGACCGGTCCCGGCAAGTCCCGCCTGCCGGCGCATGCATCGCCGCCACGCCCCGTCTTTGGACGATGCGTGCCAGGGTCCATCCGGGTCGCATCCGGGGCCATCCGGGGCCATCCGGGGGCCATCCGGGGGCCATCCGGGGCGCATCCGGGGCGATGCGGGCCCATCCGGGTGGCCGAAAGAGCGGTTCCCGGATGCCCCGGTGCCGGCGCCGGCCCGGGGGCAGGTCCGGGGGCAGGTCCGGGGGCAGTTCCGGGGGCAGGCCGCGGGGCATATCTTGCCCGGTGGTGGCGGCGGTTCTATGCTGATCGAGCAGTTGCGGCGATTGGATGCGGCGGAACGAGGCGTTCGGCCCGCGCAGCACACGCCTGAGAGCAGGCCGGCGACAGGTCGGCGACAGAGTGATGCCGCGATGGTGTGCCGTCGCAATGATCGATCAAGAGGAGCAGAACGTGAGCAGGCAAACGGCAGTCAAGCGCATTCGGCCGGCCATGCGGCGGGCCGCGACCGCCGCCGCGGCGCTCGGGGCCGCGTTGGCGCCGACCGCGTCGGCATGGGGGCAGGCCGCCCCGCAGCCGAACGTGACGAACACCCCCGCCCCGTGGGTGGGCTTTGCGATCATGTTCGTGCTGATGGCGGTCGTGCTGGCGATCAGTCTCATGCCCTCGAAACGCAGCCACCAGGACTGAGCCGGCTGTCCGGACCGGGGGCCGGCGGGGACGAACGGTCAAGGAGGCGCACGTCGGCGCGACCGGCGACCGCGGAAAGGTGTTGAACCATGCAGCAGGGGAAGCAGGCCGGCGGGTCGGCCGGTAACGTGTTTGGAACCATGCGCGGGCTGATCGCCCTCAACGCGGCGCTGCTCATCGTGCTGGCGGCGGTGACGTTCGCCGGCTCGGCCGAGGCCCAGCAGCAGCGGCAGCGCGGCGAGTACACGATGGTCGGCGGGGCCGTCTCCGGCGCCTCGGCCGGTGCGGTGTACATCGTGGACGTGATCAACCAGGAACTCATCGCCCTCGTGTACGACCACAACAACCAGGCGATGACCGGCGTGGGGTATCGCGATCTCGCCCAGGACGCCGGCGAGGCGGCCCGCGCCCGGGGCCGCAACTGAGGCAGGAGAGCGAGCTGAGATGAGCATGCGACGATTCAGAGAACATCCCGCCGCCGCGGCCCTGTGGGCGTCCGCGTTCGTCATCGCGGCGCTGATCATCATCCAGGCCGGCCACCTGCCCGAGCACCAGGCCCACGCGGAAATGTCGACCGACCGCGGCCAGTACACGCTCATGACGACGTCGTCCGGCCGGGGCGGGGGCACGGAGCCGAACCAGTTGCTCTACGTCATGGATTCGCGCGATCAGGTCTTCCTCGTCTACGAGATCGAGAACGTCCAGCAGCAGCGCATTCACCGCCGCGACGGCGGCAGCCTCGCGGCGCTGTTTCAGAACGCCCGACGCTGAGATGACCACCGGCTTCGAAAGCGACGGCGACGGGGGCAGCGTTGGATGAGTCTCCGGCCGCAACGGACCGCTGGCTGCTGACCAGCGGGCTCGGCGGTTTCGCGCTCGGGGCGATGGACG
>SLJD01000120.1 GCA_007135295.1 Phycisphaerales bacterium | reverse complement strand
CTTCAGTGGCTGCAGTCGAATCGGAAGCCGGCAGCGTCCGCCCCGATTCGGTGTAGAGCGTCAGGGGCATCGCGCACCAGAGTTTGTCGCCGAGGGGGTACATCTCGATCTCGCCGGGGTCGGACAGCGGGATGTCGCGATCGGCCGGCGGTTCATCGAGTGAACCGGTGACGCGGCGGCTGACGAAGTAATCTTCGCCCGCCACGGCGTCAGGGCGTCCGTGGCTGCGATGTTTCCACGCGATCCAGCCGTCGGCGTCGGTCGAGCGAGGGGCCAGGCCTTCAGGGACTTCCGGCGACGGGCCGGTGAGGATCCGCACCGCCGGGGCGTACGGCTCGATGACGGCTTCCAGTTGTTCAACAAGCGCATCGCGGTCAGGCGCATCTTCGACCTGCCGGACGGCTTCAATGGTCAGATCGTCCCACGGGGCGTCGGCGGCTTCATCACTCGGATGGAAGTACCGGACGCAACCGATCAATCGGGCGAGCGCGGTCAGGTTCTCTTCGCCCTGCGGCGTGAGGGGGCGGGGGGGCTCGTTGCCGGCGCCGGCCTCGCCGATGGTCTCGAACGCCACATCCGCGATCCGCACGGCCCCGCTCCCGACGGCGACGATGCCGAGGTCGATCAGCCAGCCATCGTCGTCCACCGCGCCGATGATCTCGTGCCTCTGCCAATCTTCATCGTGAATAGGGCGGTCGGCCATGTTGTCGTAGAAGCCGGGGCGGCCGCTTTCCCGATCGACGCGCATCATGAGCTGCCCGCGCATGCCCCCCTCGACACGAACCGACGCGGCGAACCGGACTCGCTGGCCCCGGTACGGCTCGGCGTCGATTGTCACGACCGCCTGGCCGAACGCGCCGGCATCGTCGTCGGCCGGCTCCAGGACCAGGCACGGCTCGCCGTCCGGCCCGCCATCGGGTTCGACGACCGCGCGGAACCCATCCGGTGAGATGGACCAGTCTGCTGGCGTTTCGCCCGCGTCAAAGACTGAAAAGTCAAACGCGTCATCCGCGGCCGCGGTGGATTGCCCGGCAGCGGCTGTCGCGACCGCGACGCTGGTCACACACAGCAGAGAATTGAAGTGTCGCGCCATCGGTCCTGACGTTTTGCATCGATTCATCAGCACGGGCATCCCTTCTCAGTCGTGTCTGTCGTTCATGCGGGGTGGAACCGGTCCGGATCGTTCATTCGCATGCTGCCGTGCGTACGGCGAGCGTGCAAGTCGCGGGTTTTCATCGAAGACGCTGATTGAGCGCCTCGCGAACGGCCTTCGCATCGGCCTGCCCGCCGCTGAGTTTCATGACTTGACCGATCAGCCGGCCGGCGGCGGCGTCCTTCCCGGCTGCGTAGTCTTCGGCCGCCTGCTGCTGGGCGCTGACGGCCTGTTCGATCCACTGCTCAAGTTGGTCGGCGTCGCGCACCTGTCTCAAGCCGGCGGCGTCGGCAACGCTTTCGGCATCGTCGTCCGTTCCGCACAGGCGGGTGAGCAGGTCTTCGACCGAGGATGAACCGATCTCGCCCGCGTCGCGCAGCGCGATCACGCCGCCGACCTGTTCCGGCGACAGCCCGAGTTCATCGACATCGCATTCCCGCTCGTGCGCGAGCTTGCTGAGCTGGTTGAGCAGCATTTTTCCGGCGGCGTAGCCGGCTTCCCGTTCGCGCGGCTCGCCGAGCCGGCCGCTCACGGCGCCGGTGCACGCCTCGAAGTATTCACACAGGCCGCGATCGCCGGTCAGCGCGACGGCGTCCGCCGCGGGCAGGCCGTAGTCATTCATGTACCGATCCCGACGGTCGGCGGGCAGTTCCGGCAGTTCGTCAGCGATGCGCTTTCGCCATGCTTCGTCGACGATGACCGGCGGCAGGTCCGGCTCGGGGAAGTAGCGGTAGTCATGCGCGTCTTCTTTCTCGCGCTGCAGGACGGTGACTTCGCGCTGATCGTCCCAGCCGCGGGTTGTCTTTTCACCGGCCCCCATCACCCGGCCGTCCTGTTTCCACTGCTCGATCTGGCGGTGATACTCGTGCTCGACCGCGGCGCGGACGGCCCGGAAAGAGTTGAGGTTCTTGATCTCGACGATCGGTGTGGCGTGCCGGTGACCGTCGCTGGTTTCAATGACGACGTTGATGTTCGGTTCGAACCGCATGTGGCCGCGCTGCATGTCCGCTTCGCTGACGCCGAGAAACCGGCAGAGCGTTCGAAGCTCGCGGCAATAGAGTTCGGCGTCGTCGGCGGATGTGACCTCCGGCCGGGAGACGATTTCGAGCAGGGGCGTGCCGGCGCGGTTGAGGTCGAGCAGCGAGCCCTCGCACGGCGCGCCGCCGGGCAGTTCGTGGCTGAGTTTGCCGCTGTCCTCTTCGAGATGCGCCCGCGTGATGCCGACCGTCGTCGTTGAACCGTCCGGCCGGGTGAGGGTCAGTTCCCCGTCGAAGCAGATCGGCAGGTCGTACTGGCTGATCTGATACCCCTTGGGCAGATCCGGATAGAAATAGTTCTTGCGGTCCCAGACGCTGACGGGGGCGATGTCGCAGTTCAGCGCGAGGCCGACTCGCATCGCCAGTTCGACCGCCCGCTTATTCATCACCGGCAACGCGCCGGGCAGCCCCGCGACGACAGGATCAACAAGCGTGTTCGGCTCCGCGTTGAAATGGTCCGGATGCGCCACGTTCCGCGAACGAGAGAACATTTTCGTCTGCGTGGCGAGTTCGACATGGACTTCCATGCCGACGACAAGGTGGGTCGCTGTGATTTCCGCCATGCCGCCATGATATCGGCGCGTGCCCGGAGACGCTGCGCAATGGGCGGATTACGCTGCCGCGGGGTCGTGGCCTTCGCAGGTGATTTCCCGTGGCGGCAGATCGAACAGCCATTGTGAGACATCAAGGTCGTCCTGCTCCGCGATGAACAGAGCATCGCCGGTTTCACGCAGGTCGATCGGTTCAGGCGGCTCATCCATGGACGGATCAACGGTCATGCCGTTCTTCATCCGCTGGATCACGGGCCGGCACGGGTCGGCCGGGTCCCAGGTCAGGACGATCGCGGTGCTGCCATCGCTCAGTTTCACGACGGAGCCGGGCGCGAATGCGGGAACCACCGCTGGCAGCACTCTGATCACCGCCGGGTCGAATCGTGAACGCAATGGCCCGGTGAGCATCTGTTGCAGGACTTCCACCCGCGGTCGCAGTTGACCATCTGAACCGGTGCGCAGGCGGTCGAAGTGGTCGGCTACGCAACAAATCCGGGCAAACACGTGAATGTCGTGGCCCATGAGGCCGCGCGGCTCATCGCTCGGTTCATCAGACTTGGCGGGATAGCCGGAGCCGTCGTAATGCTGATGGTGGTGGAGCACGACGCCGGCCGCGGATGGGTCGATCTTTCCGCTGACAAGCTGGTGGCCGAGCTCAACATGCTTGAGGTATT
>SLJD01000430.1 GCA_007135295.1 Phycisphaerales bacterium | reverse complement strand
TCGAGCATGTCGAGGCGGACCTGCCGGCCCCGTCGACCGAGCCCGCTGTCGGCCCGGTGATGATGGTCGGCCTGCCGGTGATGGCGTGGGATGACGCGTGGATGCAGGACGCCATCGGTCGGATGGAACAGCGTGCACGCGATGAAGTGGACAAACTTCGCGCGGCGGCGGCTGAACACTGGCCGCTCTATCAGCGCGTGCAGCGGTCGATCGACGAACTGTTCGCCGAGTATCAGCACGGCTCGGCGCTCGTTCAGTCGCGGGATTTCCACTTTCACGCGGTCAACTCATTCCGGACGCAGACGGGCGGCATGTCGCCGCGCGTCGGCACGTCTCGGGAGACGTTTGTCAGCCATCAGATTCCGCGCTCATCGCTGCCCGAAGCGAAGCAGATTGAGCAGTCTCTGCAGCGGGTGATCATGACTGACACGCTCGGGCGGTCGTTTCGGCTTGGTGATGTGCCGCCGAGCATGAACCGCCGCGAATACGACCAGTGGGTCGACGGCGCGGCTGAGGCGATCGTGCTGGAAATCAACCCGCCGCTCAATCGCATCAGCGGCCTCGATCATGTCGACGAGATCGCCTCGACCGCAACGCTGCCGCCGGCGGCGATGACGCTCAGCATTGTCGCGATGGTGCTGAACGCCGGGGCGTTGCTTGCGCAGATCCTGACGGCAGGGGCAGCGCTGCTGGCAAGCCGGTGGTGGAAGACGTTCGCCCTCGTGACCGGGCTGACCATGCCGATCGGCGTCGTGGTGGCGGCGACGTACTGCGCCGGCCCGTCCGCCTATGACGGGTTCCCGCGCGTGCTCGAAGCCGAGCAGCGCATGGTCGATGATCTCGGCGCGGCGGGGCAGGCGTGGGCGCGAGCCGGCGCCGTACAGCAGCATCTCAACGCGGCAGGCATGGGGCCGGCAGAGTCCGTTGATGCGTTCTTTGATCAGGTCGACGGCGCGATAGACCGGTTGCAGTCCGATGGATCATAGCGTTTCCTGACATCGTTCCCTGACGGGCGCTCGGGTTACGAACTTGTCGATCGGCGCGCGGCTGGCTACGGTGGCTCTGCTTTTCACGCAGAGGTGTTCATGTCGCAGCGCACATCGGAACTTGAGGAAGCAGTTTGCCGGGCGATCGCGTTACGTCACGATGCGATGGTCAACGATCTGGCTGAATACGTCGCGATTCCGACCGGCAAGGGCCACACGCCGGGACTTGACGCGTTGCGAGAACGGGTCGTGGAGCGGCTGACATCGCTCGGTGCGTCGGTGTCGCTGGAACCGGGCGAACCGAAGCCGGCGTGGCTCGAAGGCCCGGGCGGTGTTCAGCGGAACGCGGCTGCCGGGCGGGCCGATCCACCACCGGTGGTGGTCGCGCGCCGATCCGGTGGTTCCGGCCCACGCGTGCTGATTGCCGGTCATCTCGACACGGTCTTCGAGCCGGACGGGGCCTTTCAAACGATGACCGCGCAGGACGATGGCGAGCACGCCAGCGGTCCGGGCGTGGTGGACATGAAGGGGGGGGTCGTTCTCGCGCTGCACGCGCTTGAGTGCCTGGCCGAGGCCGGCGTTGACCTGAACTGGACGGTGCTGCTCAACAGCGATGAAGAGACCGGCTCGTTCACGTCCGAGGCGGTGCTGCGTCGCGTCGCGGCGGAACATGACTTCGGCATCGCGGTTGAGCCGGCGCTGCCGGACGGCGGTCTGGCGATTGAACGCATGGGGTCCGGGCAGTTCTGCGTCGATGTGTTCGGCCGGTCCGCGCACGCCGGGCGGGAGTTTGAGAAGGGCGTCAGCGCGGTGACGAAGCTCGGTGAGATGCTCGTCGAACTCTCGCAGCTGGTCGATCTTGAACGAGGCAAGATCGTTAACGTCGGGCCGTTGCTGGGCGGGCCGGTGACGAACGCCGTTCCGGACTACGCGGCGTGCTGGGGCAACGTGCGGTACCGCGATCCGGCGGCGGGCGATGAACTGGCAGAGCAGATCGATGCGCTGGCGACCGCCGACGACGCCATGCCGCGCGTGGTTGTCCATCGCCGGTGGAACCGGCCGGCCAAGCCGGAGACGGACGCGGTACGGCGGTTCGCGGAACTGACGCGCGACGCCGCCGAATCGCTCGGCCAGACGATGCCGTTTGCTCGAACGGGCGGGGTCTGCGACGGCAACATCCTCCAGGATGCCGGTCTGGCGACACTCGATACGCTTGGCGTGCGCGGCGGGAACCTGCACCGGACCGACGAATTCATTGAACTGAGCAGTCTCGTCGAACGCGCCCAGTTGCTCGCCGTCGTGCTCAGCCGCCTCGCGTCGCAGCGGTGACGGCAGGCGATGGGCCGGATGCGCTGAACAGTGATCAAGCGCAGAAAAACAGCGCGGCTCCGTGCCGCGCTGTGCCGTTGTATCGCTGGATGGCTGGGCCGTTCGTTCAGCGGCCGGTCCTGGTTGCTGCGCTCGTCACTGCACCTGAATGAACAGGAACTGCGATCGGTCGCCGGTGTGGACGCGCAGCCGCACGCCTTCGCTGAGGTCGTGTTCTTCGAGCAGGTCGCGGGCGTGTGAGGCGCTCTCGACGTCTTCGCGCTGGACGCGCTGGATGACCACGCCGGGCCGAAGCCCTGCCTGCGCGGCGGGGCTGCCGCGCTCCACGTCGAGGATGACCGCGCCGGTGACGTCGTCGCTGATATTGAGCCCCTCGCGGACCTCATCGGTGAGATCGCCGAGCACCACGCCGAGATCGTCGACGGTGGCCCGGTCGGGGGTCTCGGGCTGTTCGCGCGGGGTTCGCCGGGCGACTTGCGGGTCCTCGGGCATGCGGCCGATCGTGACGGTCAACTCGATCTCGCCTTCATCTTCCCGCCAGACGGTGAACTCGACCTCGGACCCCGGGCGCTGCCGGGCCATGTAGTTGCGGAAGGGGACCAGGTCGTCGGCGTCGCGGCCGTTGTAGCTGATAACGATGTCGCCCGGCTCGAAACCGCCCTCTGCGGCCGGGCTGTCGGGCAGGACGTTCTCGACGAACACGCCGTCGGTGCTGTCGTAGCCGAATGACTGGGCCATGTTCTCCGTGAGGTCGCGGATTTCCACGCCGAGCCAGCCTCGGATCACTTCGCCGTGCTCGATGAGCGACTCCATCACGTCGCGGGCCATGTTGATCGGAATGGCGAACCCGACGCCCATGGCTCCGCCGGTGCGGGAGAAGATCGCGGTGTTGAGGCCGACGACTTCGCCGTTGAGCGTGATGAGCGGCCCGCCCGAATTGCCGCGGTTGATCGCGGCATCGGTCTGAATAAAGTCTTCGTAGTCGGTGATGCCGAGGCGGGCGCGGCCCGTCGCGCTGACGATGCCGGCGGTGAAGCTCTGTTCGAGGCCGAACGGGCTGCCGGCCGCGATCACCCATCGCCCGACATTGAGTTCATCGGAATC
>SLJD01000205.1 GCA_007135295.1 Phycisphaerales bacterium | reverse complement strand
TTCCACCACCTCTCGGCCAACAACATCCGCAACAGCGCGCCGCGGGAGATCAACGAGGTCGCCACGCTCGGTCTCGCGAACCGGCTCGCCCACGCGATGATGCTTGGCAGCAGCGGCAACGAAACGATCTATCCCACGCACGACCTCTGCGAATTGCTCAAGATCGAACCGGGCACGATTCGGCAGATCGAACAAACCACGCGTCAGGAAACCGACAAGGTCAAGTTCGCGCTGCTCGCCAACTCCGCCCAGGGCAACTGGCCGCAACTCCGCGACCAGTACTCCGCGGAGCTCAATACCGATTTCCGCCCCCTGTTCGTCAGCACCTCGCCGGGCTACGACGCGTTCGGCATCTTCTGCCGCCAACTGAGTGACACGATCGGCGATGAGGAACCAAACGTCGGCGTGATCCACATCACCCACGCCCGCGACCGCGTGAACCTGACCTCGCAGTACAAGATGGCCGAGCAGAAAGCCGGCGTCTCGGACCTGCCGCTGATCGTCCTCTCGCCCGGCGGCCGGCTCATGCCAGAGGACAGTCTGCTGCAGGGCCGACAGTGCGCAACAATCGGCACACCGTTCGTCGTCGAACGGTTCCTCACCGCCGTGCGCCGTGTCCTCTGTGTTGAGAAATCTGCAGCCGCCGCGTGAACGACTGAATGCCTCGTCAGTCGGCGAATTCGACGTCAGCAACCGGTGGTTCGCCGTCCTTGAAGAAGTCCGGGCCGATCCGCCCGGTCAGCGATGCGATCGCCACGACAACCGCCAGCACCCACACGTAATACGCGAAGTACCGGAACCGCGCCCGGTACAACAGCACAAGCACAAGCTGCAGCGCGACGATGCCGACCGCCGCTGAAACGATGAACGCGACGACGAGCGGGCCGATCATGCCGACGACGGCCGACAGGTCATCCGCATCAAGTTGCAGCGTCTGCACAGCCGTTGCCGCCAGTATCGTCGGAAACGCGAGAAAGAAGCTGTACTCCGCCGCCCACCGCCGCTTGAGGCCGAGATACAGCGCGATCGCGATCGTCAGGCCGCTGCGACTGAAGCCGGGCACAAGCGCCATCGCCTGCGCCAGACCGATGACCACCGCCATGAGCACCGTGATCTCGCGCAGACCGCGCGGCCGACGGCCGACGGTGTCCGTGAAGTACAACAGCGCCCCGGTAATCGCCAGCGTCCCGCTGATCGCCAGCGGGTGAGCGAAGCCCTTTTCGAACAGCGGCTTGGCCGTCAGTCCGACGACGCCGGTGACGAAAAACGACAGCAGCCCGAGCATCGTCAGCCGCAGGTGCAGCGGCTCGAACACGCCCTTCTGCCGATGCAGCACGCGCTGCGCATCCGACCACACCCGGCTGAGATAGCGGCCGAGACTCACTCGAAAGACGACCGCGATCGAGACAAGCGTCCCGACGTGAACGATCAGGTCGAACAGGATCATCGCCGGGCTTTCCGGCGAGGGAATCTCCGAGCCGCGCCCGATCAGCCAGTGCTGGACGAGCACGAGGTGGCTCGTCGAGCTGACCGGGAAGAACATGAAGATGCCCTGAATGACGGCGAGCAGGATGGCTTCGAGAATCGTCACGCCTGGCATATCCTTTCACGAACCGCGGCCCCGCTCGCCCGTCGGCCAGCCGATTGTTCGGGCCGACACTGCCCGACACAATACTCTGGATCACCCTGCGAAGACCTTTCGAGAGCCGGGGCCATCTCCAACGGCCGTGCCCACGGGCCGGGGTCGGGAGACATCGGCAGATTCTGGCCCGGTGGTGAGCATTTCGCGAGTCGGCGGGGGCGGGACCTGCCTTCGCACCGCCCGGCCGGGGCCACTTGACCCCCTCGAAGCCGGCGATACACTCCGATGTCCGGTCGCCCTGTTAGCTCAGTTGGCAGAGCAGCTGACTCTTAATCAGCGGGTCGTAGGTTCGAGTCCTACACAGGGCACTTTGTACGGGGGTTTGACGGTCCGTGTTACGCTGTGCCGGACCGCGTCTATCTTCCTAAGTTACAAGGCGTTGCGTAGGTCTTCGACGTCACCTGCCATGTCAGGCAGTGCCACGTCAGGGCCGCCTGAGCCCAATTTGTGTAGGCGCCTCTTTGTGTAGGCGCCTATGGGCGTCATATCGCCCGGGCCGTGGCGGGGAATGTGATCTTATCGCGCTCCATCCATTCAGCCGGTCATCCAGAGTAAATATTCACCGCGTACCTCGACGGAGCGGTCACGACCTTCGCCGTGCGCGTGTTCAGGTTTCATCTGGAGCCCATCATGTTTCTGCGTATCGACAAACTGCCCGTGGATCTTCCCCAGCCGACACGAATCGATCCGGAATCGGCCTCCGCCGTCCAGGAACTGCTCGGCGGCCGGTTCGGCGAAATGTCGACGTTCAACAACTACTTTACGCAGAGCATGAACCTGCGCGGCAAGACGCAGCTCGCGCCGTATTACGAACTCATCGCGAATATCGCCGCCGAGGAACTCGGCCACATCCAACTTGTCAGCGCGGCCATCAACTCGCTGCTCAACGGCCCGGGCGGGTCGACGCAGGACGGCGATCCGCTCGGAACGCCCATCCACGACGTCACCGACACCGGCAACACGTACAACCCGCACCACTTCATCGCCGGCGGTCGAACTGCCCTGCCGGTTGATTCCGGCGGTCAGCCGTGGACGGGGCAGTACGTCTTCAGCAGCGGGAATCTGATTCTCGATCTGCTGCATAATTTCTTTCTCGAAAACTCCGCCCGAACGAACAAACTCCGCGTCTACCAGATGACCAGCGACCCGGCCGCGCGTGAGATGCTCGGCTACCTGTTCGTGCGCGGCGGCGTGCATGCTGCGGCGTACGGCAAGGCGCTTGAGAAACTCACCGGGACGAAAATGAACGACATGTTGCCGATCCCCAAGATCGGAAACGAGACGTTCCCCGAGGCGAAGAAGTACATGGACGTCAACAGTCACACGAAACTCTACCGAATGAGCCCGGAAGACTATCGCCACATGGATTCCATCTGGGACGGCGAAAGCCCTGACGGCGGCCAATGCGAAGTCGTTGACGGCCCGCCGGAGCACATGGGCGAGCATGTTGATCTCGATGGCATCGGCTCGGCGTTCGCGCCGGACTACCATCCGGAAGAGATCTTCGAGATGGCGGAGAAACTGTACGCCAGGGCGAAGGCCTGATCGGCGTTTCCGCCGCCGCTGTCAAACAGCGCCGTCACATTGTCAGATCCGGCCCGCGCTGTCCGGCCCCTGTGCATGGTCCCTCGGCCCGGGCCCCTCTGTGCGTTGTTTCACCTGCCCAGATCACTCAGGCGCTGATCACTCGGGCGGAGTTCACTCCGGCGGAGAATCATCGAGGCGATCATCGTCGGGCATGCGAATGCCGAAGATGACTTTCGTCCGGGCCTCGATG
>SLJD01000392.1 GCA_007135295.1 Phycisphaerales bacterium | reverse complement strand
GTCAAGTTCGAGATTCCGGTCACGTCGCTGGAGAGCGGCAACCGCCGGATGGAACGCGACATGCACGAGGCCCTCAAAGCCGAGGAACATCCCCTGATCGTCTACCGCCTCGATGAGGTGACCGAAGCCGACTGGGCCCTCGATCCCGACAGTGAAATCGGCATCACGTTTGAGCTGCTCACCGAGGGCTCCCTGCTGCTCGCCGGCATCGAACGCGACGTCGCCATGCCGGTACGGGTCGAGCCGCTCTCCCCCGGCCGCTTCCGCATCATCGGCAACCAGACGTTCGACATGGAGGACTTCGACATTGAGCCGCCAACCGCGATGTTCGGCCTCATCAAGGCCGACGAAACGGTGGAAGTGCTCTTTGACCTCGCCGTCCGGACGGTGACCGTCGAGTGCGACGAGCAGACGCCCTGCGAATCCAAACAGTGCAGCCGCGGCTCGTGCCTCGCCATGCAGCGGTGACCCGAGCCGGACCGGTCCTGAAGCTTCATCGATAGCGCGGCGGTGACCTCCCGGCACGGCCGCGCTTTTTTCTTGCGCCAGGCTCGCCCCGACGGCTGACGGCCGGGGGATCGCCCTGCCGCCCAGACGATGGAACCCCTTGTTTTATCGGTACTTGCGCGAAGTCTGGCCGGGTGATCCGATCCTGCCGATAAAGAGAACATGGGCGCCTTTGGTTCTCCCATCGACACGTCCCTGCTTCAGACGGCCCAGGCCCAACAGGTCGCCAGCCGCCAGCGCGATCGTGAGCGCGCGGCGACCGACTCCGCCAGGCGACTGCAGGACCTTGTTGAGCTTCGCGTCGCGAGCGTCGAGGCCGCCGAAGCGCTGCGCAAACTTCCGCCCAATGAGTCGCAGCAGGCCGAGGACGAGCACCGCGCCCGCTCCCTGCCCGAGCAGCACACCGACGATGACGACGATCAGCCCCGCCGCGTCGACGTCACCGCGTAGCGCCTTCGCCGCCAGATCCACGAATTCGGGCGTCCAGCGTCGCGCGGGAGTCGATCGTGGCCACCACCGATTTCCCGCTTGCCCAGCCACAACGTGACGGAGGGGGTCGTCAGCGCGGCGCCGGCTCCGATGAATGCCGGGCCCTCCAACGAAAACCGCCTGTCGCCTTCATGAGCGGATCATGAAAGGACAGGCGGCTGTCAGAGAAAACTCACATGTCCACTGAGCGGCGCACCCGCTCATCCGGTGTGTTACTTGTCCGGAGCGCCGACGCCGGAACCGCTGCCATCGCCATCGCGCGGCAGCAAATCGCCGTCGTCTTCGTCCGCCGGGTCATCAACCTGGGCGTCCTCGATCCAGACGCTGCGGAGCAGTTCGCGAAGCGGGTCTTCGGCCGGCATCATGTTGAGCCCTTCCTCAACGATGTCCGGATCGGCAAGATGATGGCCGAGATACGCCATCAGCAACGACTGCTGAGCCTGGACGCGCGGGGTGCGTTCCATGCGATCACGAATGGTCTCGACCGCGTCGTAGAGCCGGTCGTGCTCGGGAAGCAGCCCGGCTTCGTACCGCGTGTCGATCATTTCCGGATGGTTCGTCAGCAGATGCCGGACATTCGCCGCCGCCGCAGCATGCAGCCCCGCGCCGATCTGCGAATGGGCCCCGCCCGCGGTGGCGAGCGGGTGATCCGCCGAGAACCGAAGCGCCCGGTGAAACCGCCGCTCGGCGCGGAAGTATTCGCCCGTGCGGAGCATCTCCTCAGCCGACCCCATCAGTTCGTTGAACCGGTCTTCGGACTCCGGCGTGCGGAGCGAATCGAGTTCCAGGCCATGTCGCAGCACGACGCCGATTTCCTCATCGCCCATCCGCTCGAGGTGACCGAACGGGTCGGCCGGGTCGTCGGCATCCGGGTCGGTCGGGTCGAAGTGGCGTGGCGTGAGGTCTTCACGCGTCAGGCCGAGGGCGTCGCCTTCCTGATGTTCCGCCGGCCCGCCGGGTCGCATCTCGTGCGGATCAAGCCGCTCGGGCGTCCGGCCGCGCTCCGGATCGAACCGGCCTTCGCGCCGATCCTGCATGCGCTCGGTCGGATCGAGCTGGCGGTCATCCTCGAACTGCTCGCGCCGATCAAGGTCACGCTGCCACTGCTCGTCCTCTTCTTCGCGAAGGTCGAATTCATCTTCCTCATCGAACGGACGGACCAGACTCCGCCGCAGCGTTGAGAAATGCTGATCAAGTTCGCGCAGCGTCTGCTCATCCTCGGCATCGCGGTCGAACCGCGTGGCGTACCGGTCGGCAAGGGTTTCAAGGATCCGGTCGTACTGGCTGGTCCCGGGAAGTTCCGCTTCCACCCGGCCGGACGGGGTGCGGCGTGATTCGAGTTCCTGTTCGAACTCTTCATCCGTGCCAAACCCGCCGACGCGGGAGTCGGGCAGGCGCATGGCTTCAAAGCGACCTTCGAACTCGGAAGTAAACGTCGGCAGGCCGCGGCCGGCGCGGAAGTCCTCTTCCATACGAAGCATGTCGTACGACGTCAGGCCCAACCGGCCGAAGTCACGATCCCACCGCTGCATCTCCAGGCCGCGCAGCGGCGTGACCGCCGCAATATAGGGCATCATGTGCGATTCGCCGTCCGCATCTTCAAACGGCTCATACACCACGCCGAGCCGGGCCGGCTCAAATCGACGTTCAAGCAAGGTGCCGCTGATGAGTTCCTGGCTCATTCGATCGAGCCGCCGCTGCGTGTCAACGAAGTCGCTACCCGGCGTCCAGCGGTCGGCCATCGTCGCTGGGGTCGCGCCGGCCCCGGCGCGGCGGACTTCAAACTCGGAAAGGTCGTAGCCGAACCGGAACCGCTCGGTGGCGCGGCCGGTGCGAACTGCTTCGGGACTCGAGAACGCCGAGTCCGCCCGGAACTGGAACAGGTCGTCTGCGCCGATCGACTCGCGGAAGTCACCTTCGGCTGTGTACCCGACCGATCCGCGGAACCCGCGTCCGCCGGGCACGTTGCCGGTTACGACGAGATTGCGCGCCCGGAAGTCTTCCTGCTGAGCGGGGCGATTGTGCCCGCCCGTCCCCACGCCGGGGTTCCGGTCGAGCGCATCGCCCCGGCCGAGTTCGTACTGGCCCGAGGCCAGGGGCGCGATGGTGAACATGCTGAACGCGGCGACGAGCCCGAGCGACCAGCCCGTCCGTCGGCGGCGCGGCCGGTTGTCAATGGTTCGTGTCAACATGGCCGGACTCCTTGTTCATATCTGTTTATCCTTCACGGCGGTCAGCACCGCTGCCCCAACGCGAACAGGCCGGCCGCGGGGGGCCGGCTCCGGAAAACTGCCATCCAGCGCGGGCGCCGGCTGACCCGTCAGATTCTATCGTCTTGCCGTGACCTGAAGTTGATCGCGGATCACTTCTACGAGGTCTTCCAGATCTGACTGCCGACACGTCACGACGAGGTAGACATAGGAGCTGTCG
>SLJD01000441.1 GCA_007135295.1 Phycisphaerales bacterium | reverse complement strand
GAACCGAACGGCGGCTTCATCGACATCGCCGCGGGCGGGTCATGGGCCTCGGCCCACGGGCTCGGGCTGAAGGCCGACGGATCGCTCGTCGGCTGGGGATCGGACATCCACTTTCAAACGAATGGCCCCCATCCGAAAGTCGATATCGTCGATGTTGCGGCGGGGTATTACGTCGGCCTCGGCCTGAAGGAAGACGGGTCGCTCGTCGCCTGGGGACGCAATGAAACAGGCCAGAGCGACCTCCCGGAGCCGAATCGTGACTTCGTGGCCATCGCGACACACTACGAACACAACCTTGCTCTCAGGGAGGACGGCAGCATCGTCACGTGGGGGTACGGGGCGCACGGTCTGGCCGACGTGCCCGAACCGAACAGCGGCTTTGTCGACATCGCTGCCGGGGGGCGCCACAGTCTCGGCCTGAAAGACGACGGCTCGGTCGTCGCCTGGGGACAGAACGATTATGGCCAGACTGAGGTGCCCGAACCGAACAGCGGCTTCGTCGCCGTCGTGGCGGGCTATGAGCACAGTCTCGGCCTGAAGGAAGACGGCTCGGTCGTCGCCTGGGGCCGGAACACGCACGGCCAGATCGACGTCCCGAAACCGAACAGCGGCTTTGTGGACATTGCCGCGGGCTGGTTTCACAGTCTCGGCCTGAAGGAAGACGGCTCGATCGTCGTCTGGGGATCGAACACGCACGGCAAGTTCGACGTGCCGGAGCCGAACAGCGGCTTCGTCGACATCGCGGCGGGCACGTACCACAGTATGGCACTGAGGGCCGACGGGTCCGTCGTCGCCTGGGGCTCAGGCAGCGAGTGCGGAGTGATGCGATTCCCGTCACTTTTCGGTCAGGCGTGCCCCCCGGAACTCGACCGCCCCGTCACCGCGATCGCCGGTGGCGTCTTTCACAGTCACGCCATCGTCACCGAGGCCCCGCCCTCGATCCCCGGCGACCTCACCGGTGACGGCACGGTCGGCGGGGCGGACCTCGGCGTCCTGCTCAGCGAGTGGGGCGAGTGCGCTGATCCCGATGACTGCCCGGCGGATCTGAACGGCGACGGCACCGTCGGCGGCGCCGATCTCGGCATCCTGCTCTCGAACTGGACGAACTGAATCCGGTCACGCGCCCCGGTTTCGGCCCCGGTTTCCACAACGCCGGTGCGCCCGGGGGTGTCACCAGAATGATTCGAAAAAATTCCCTGACCGCGTCCACGCCTGTGGTACGCTCCGGACCATGCACACCGCCGCTTCGGGACGACGGCCCTGCTGAACTGACGGATGAGGGGTTGTCGGGTGGCGGGGAACCATTTCACATCGACCTTTCGGGGTCGGGGCCTTTCGGGGTCAGGGCCTTTCGGGGTCAGGGCCTTTCGGGGTCAGGGAAAGTCTCGAAGGAGTCAACTTCATGCAGCACACGGAGAAACGACGTTTCAGCGTCGCGCATGCGCCGATGGCGATCATCGCGTCGATGGGGATTGTTGCCGGGGGCACGCACGCCGCCGCCGACCCGCCTGGCCTGAACGTCCAGATGCTCGCCGCCTGGGTCACTGACCAAAAACCGGAGAAGAAGCCGGAGCAGGAACCGGACCAGGGACCGAAGAAGGAACTGGCTGAAACGGCCTCGCAGATGACGAAGAGGTTCAAGGAGCGGCTTGCGACCACCGACGGTTTCCGGATCCGGTCCACGCAGACGGCCCGGTTCTGGATCGAAGACGAAGACGGGGAGAAGGTCCGGGACGTGTCCACCATGACGGTGCGGATCGAGGGGGAAATGCGGCCGTACGAGCTCGACCTCACGTTCTATCCCGAGTTCGACGTGGACGGCCTGGACAACGGGCAGCCGCTGCTGGAGATGGCGTTGTCTGACGGCGAGGTGAGCGAACGCTTCTGGGTGCCTGAGAAGGGCAAGTATGTGGAGCGCGAGTCCAGGGCCGAGGAGCCGGAGGGCGGCCTGGCCGTTGACTGGCTTGCCATAACGTCCCTTCTGGCCGATGAACTCGGCACGTCGAGTTGTTCTATCGGCGAGTTCACCGGCTCATGGGTCGGCGAGGATGCGCTTGTCGGATCGTCCTGGTCCACCGAACGCGATGATATGGCGGACGTTGCGGCGCTGCCGGACGGCGGGGTCCGGATTGAGAGGGAGGGCTACCGCAGCCACGGTGACGACGGCTCCTTCGGCAGGCGGGACAACACGTTCGTTTTCGACGAAGATGGCCTGATGGTGAAACGGGTGATCGATCTTTTATACGAGCGCCCGTCCGGGACCGTGGCGAGGCAGGTGTGGGAAAAGGAATACGAGTACGACTTTGAATTGCCGTGATTCACCTCACGCGGCGACGGCCGTTTTCGCTCGCCGACGTCATCGGGCGGGCGGTCGAATGCTGTTCTCCCCCGGCCATGAGGCATCCCGGCGCCCGGCGGCGGCGATGGCGTTCGCAGGCCTGCTCGGCGGGTCGCGAAGGCGGCGGCGCGCGGGCCGCTTATCGCCGCGGGTTTCGGCGGGAGGGCGGCTTCGGGTTGGCCTTGCCGCGGCCGGGGGACTTCTGGCTGCGGTCGCCCGGCGGCTGATCAGGAGCTTGACCCCCAGGAGCTTGGCCAGCAGCTTGACCAGGCGGGTTCTGGTGGCCCGGTTCAGCCGGCCGCTGGGTGGTGCGGGGCTGGCTCGTCGCCGAGCGGGCCATGTGCTGGACGGTCGGCGAGCCGTTCTCGGAAAGCACCTGTTCGAGGCGGCCGAAGATCATCTTCCCGGCCGAGGTCTGCAGCGAGTTGGTCACGGTGAGGGTGATCGACTCGCCGATGTGGTCGGCGGCGTCCTCGACGACGACCATCGTGCCGTCGGGCATGTAGCCGACGCCCTGGCCTTCGGCCTCGCCTTTGCGGACGAGCTCGACTTCCATCGTCTCGCCGGGCATGACCTGCGGCCGCAGGGCGTTGGCGAGGTCGTTGAGGTTGAGCACCGGCACGCCGCGGATCTGGGCGACCTTGTTGAGGTTGTAGTCCGTGGTGAGGATCCGCATCTGCTGCTTTTCGGCGAACTCGACGAGCATGCTGTCGACGGCCCGGCCGGGGACTTCGGTCTCGTCGATCGAGACGTCGAGGTACGGGTTCGCCTGGAGCTTGCCGACCATGTCCAGCCCCCGCCGGCCGCGGGCGCGCTTGAGCTTGTCGGACGAGTCGGCGAGGGTCTGCAGTTCATCGATGACGAACTGGGGGACGACCAGCGAGGCGTCGAGGAAGCCGGTCTGGCCGTAGGCGTCGATCCGGCCGTCGATCAGCGCGGAGCTGTCGAGCAGCATCGGCCGCACGCCTCGGACCTGCTTGGCGAACTCGACGTAGGGGATGACCAGCCGGAAGTCGTCCTTGGTCGTCAGGACCACCGAGACGGCGATGTAGCAGAGGATGATGCCGATGACGACCTTGACGAGGTTGACGTACATCTCCGCCCG
>SLJD01000222.1 GCA_007135295.1 Phycisphaerales bacterium | reverse complement strand
GGGCGGTGTTTGACGCGGTCCGACCCCTGATTGGGGATTTGATCAAGGAAGTGACGCTCTGCCTGCGGTACTACGGCGTGACGTTCCGCGGCCACCCGCCGGACACGATCATTCTGACCGGCTCGCACGCCCGTGAGCCGGAGCTCGACCGCCTGCTCGCCGACTCGTGCAAACTGCAGGTGTGCTTTGACGATCATGTCGGCACACTGAAATCGATTACCGACCAGCTCAGCCCGATGGTCTTCCGCGACAGCAGTCCGATGACGTGCTGGGCCGCCCCTGTGGGGTTGAGTCTGCGGCATCTTGAGAACCGGCGCAAGCGGTCGCTCAGCAGCCGGCTGATCGGACATGCCATACCGACATCGAAAGGACAGGCCGCATGAAGCAGCATCCGATCGATCTGCTGCCCGAGCACATCCGCGCCAGAACCCAGGCGGGAATGATCGCGCGGCGGTACACGCTGGCCGGGGCTGTTGCGGTGGGCCTCATCATCGTGACGGCGACGCACGCCCACTTCCGCGTGCAGCACAGTGAGGATCAGCTCGATGTCGTTCGCGCCAAGGCGGACGAGGTCTTTGAAACCGAACGCCGCGCCCTCGCCCTGCAGGAAGAGTTGACGGATCGGCAATCGGTCATCGAGCGGTACGAGACGGTCGATCCGCCGCTTCCGATGAGCGGTCTGGTCGCGACGATCACAAATGAACTTCCCGAGTCCATGACACTCGACTCGATCGAGTTCGACGTCCGTCACCGGCGCGGCCGGGGCGAGGATGAGCCGTTTCGGTGGGTGTATGGCGAGTTATCGGGATTCGCCGCGTCAGACCAGATCATCGCCGAACTCGTCGACGAGTTGGCAGCATTCCCGGTGCTTCAGGACGTCAGTCTGGATTATTCCCGCAGCCGGACCATTCGCGATCGCTCCGCCCGCGAGTTCCGCCTGAGTTTCTGGATCGATCTGAAGCGTGAATACCGCATCGTCCACGGCGGCGGACCGGAAGGGGGCCACCATGACCAACAGTAACCGACACCTGCTGTATGCGCTGGGGATGATGGCGCTCGTGCTGCTCATTGGCGGGGCGGCGATCGTCTGGCCGCGGTACCGCGAGGCGGCGTCGCTGACCGCGGAACGCCACGACCTCATTGAACGGATGGACAACATCAGTCTGCACACGGAAGCCCTCGCGGAATTGACCGAGGATGTCAGCCGCGTTCGCCAGGTCGTCGAGCAGGATCTCAAGGACATTCCGCCCTCGCCGGGCATGCACGAATTGATGAACCGCCTGTCGCTGACGATCGACGACGAGACGGTGCTCGAACAGACCTTTTCGGCCGGCCAGGTGAGCCCGGCGGTTCATGATGACGACGATTTCTCGCTGATGGCGATGCCGGTGACGGTGGACATGGTCGGCCGGTTCGATGCGGTCTTCGCGACGATTCGCGCGGCCGAGCAGATGCCCCGACTCGTGCGTGTGACCTCGGTGCGGCTGAGCCTGCCGCGCGAGTATCGCGATCGCGAGTCGGGCCCGGACGAGCCACTGGTGCAGGCGGAGATCGGCCTTGAGGCGGTATTCGAGCCGCCGGATACGCAGGAGGGCTCCTCGTGAACGTGTGGATTCAGCGTCTGTGGATTCAGTTGACCTCGGACCGCAAGCGGTTCGGAGCCCTCTGCCTGATGGTACTGATCGGGCTCTTGCTTTGGTCGCGGGTGATTCTCGTCTCGAAACCGCCGCAGACCGCGATCGCCGACGAGGAATCGGACGGTCAGACCGAGACGACCGACGAGGCCTCTGGAAATGAGACGCCCGAGAAAACGCCGGTTGAAGTGCTTCTGGATGGGGATACCCGGCGGGATCCGTTCCGGATCAGCTCGACCCATTTCCCCAAACCGACCTCTCTTGACGACAAGGCGGAGAAAACAGGCAAGTCCGGGGAGGATGCGGACGACGAATCTGTGGACGAAGAGACGCTGCGCACGAGGCAGTTGCAGGAGCTGGCTGACCAGTTGGAACTGGAAGCCGTCATGACCGGACGACCGATGGCGATCATCAACGGACAAACCTATCAGCGTGGAGCGGACGTGCCCGCACCAGGCGACACGCCCGAGTCGTTCCGGCTTGTTGAAGTCAACACCCTTTCAGTGGTGCTTGAGTGTGAAGGCCGCCGTTTTGAATTGCATCTCCGCGCCCCGGGCGGCCGTTCGCGATGAGAGAGAGTAGCAGAGTAACCGGAGTTCCTCGGATGAAGAGCAACGCGACGACGAATCGAAACTGGCGGCGGCAGTCCGGCATCGGGCTGATCGGCGCATGCTGCGTCCTGATGACGGGTGCAGCGTACGGTCTGGCCGGCGAAGGCGAGGTCGCCGCCAATGCAGACGCATCGGTCAGCGTCACGGAATACGGCGTCGTGGACATCAATGTACAGGACACGGCACTGACCAGCGTTCTGGAAATGCTGGCGTACGACAGTCGCAAGAACATCATCGTCGGCCGCAACGTCTCGGGCAACGTCAGCGTCAACCTGTTCGACGTAACCTTTGAAGAAGCCCTGCAGGCCATCCTCGAACCCAACGGGTACGGGTATCTCGAAGAGGGCAACTTCATCTACGTCATGACCCGTCAGGAAATCGAGCAGATCGAGGAATCGCGGCGGGAAACCGACAGCCGTATCTTCGAACTCGAATACCTCTCCTCAAGCGACGCCCGCGAATTCGTCACGCCGCTGCTCAGCGACGTCGGCGAAATCTCCAACCGGGGCGATGTCGATCCCGGCATCCGGTCGGACCTCGGCGATGTCGGCGCTGACGGATACGCGTACAACGCCAAGCTCGTCATCAACGACTACGTCGAGAACCTCGAACGTATCACCGAACTGCTCGAAGAGCTCGACACGCCGCCCAAGCAGGTGCTCGTTGAGGCGACCATCCTCCAGACCGCCCTTGACGAGGCCAACGCCTACGGCGTCGATTTCTCCGTCATCGGCAGCATGGACTTCACCAACCTCTCCACGCCGCTCGCTGGCGTCAACAACCTGCTCGGCGGCGCCGACAGCGACTCCGGATTCCAGCCCGCGGACAATCAGGCGACCGCGGTCGGGTCCACGCCCGGCAACACGGGCGGTCCCGGGACGTTCAAGGTCGGCGTGATCCGCAACGACTTCTCCGTGTTTCTGCGGCTGCTTGATGAAGTGACGGACACGACCGTCCTCGCCCGGCCGCGCATCATGGCGCTGAACCGGCAGCGGGCTGAAGTGCTCGTCGGTGCCCGCGTCGGCTACCTGTCCACGACCGCGACGGAAACGAGCACGACGCAGACCGTCGATTTCCTCGATACGGGTATTCAGCTCATCTTCCGCCCGTTCATCTCGCGCGACGGCTCAATCCGCATGGAACTCGCCCCGCGCGTCTCCGAAGCAAGTCTGCGAACCGTCACCGACGCCCAGGGCCTG
>SLJD01000354.1 GCA_007135295.1 Phycisphaerales bacterium | reverse complement strand
TGGAGAATGAAACCGAGGATGCACCCCGTCAGCCCCGCACCGAAGACGAGGATCGGCAGGATCGTCGGCCGGACACCCATCACCGTATCCAGCCCGTGCACGGGGAACGGCGTGTGGCAGTCCCACCAGCGGTAGCCCGATTCGCGAACCTTCTTGGCGGCCTCATAGATCGCCTTGGGCGTGTCGAATTCCGCCATCAGGCCGTACGTCGGCTGCGGGCTGTGGATGGGAGCAGACTGCGCTGAGCTCATCGCGTTTCCTCCTTCCCGGCCTCGTCGCCTTCATCCGGTTCGTGGTGCGGGTCGGCCTGCGGCATGGCGGCCTTGACCTCGGCGATCGAGATCATCGGCAGGTACCGGCAGAACAGCAGGAACAGCGTGCCGAACAGTCCGAAGCTCCCGACGAATGTCATCACGTCCACCCACGTCGCGCTGAAGTAACCCCAGCTCGACGGCAGGAAGTCCTGCGAGAGCGATGTCATCACGATCACGAACCGCTCGAACCACATGCCCACGTTCACGAGAATGCTCACCGCGAACATGACCGGGATGCTCGTGCGGCAGTACTTGAACCAGAACACCTGCGGGATGACGACGTTGCAGATCACCATCGTCCAGTACGCCCAGGCGTACTGCCCCAGCGCCCGGTTGACGAAGGCGAACTCCTCGTACTCATCGGCGCTGTACCAGGCGATGAAGAACTCGATCGCATACGCGTAGCCGACGATCAGGCCCGTCAGCAGAATGATCTTGTTCATGTTCTCAAGGTGCCTCAGCGTGATGAGGTCCTTGAGGCCGAACAACGCCCGCGCCGGGATCGCCAGCGTCAGCACCATCGCGAAGCCCGAGAAAATCGCCCCGGCGACGAAGTACGGCGGGAAGATCGTCGTGTGCCAGCCCGGCAACTGCGAGACGGCGAAGTCGAACGACACGACCGAGTGCACACTGAGCACGAGCGGCGTCGCCAGAGCGGCGAGCAGCAGATACGCACGCTCATACCGGTGCCAGTGCCGCATGCTCCCCCGCCAGCCGAGCGCGAACAGTCCGTAGCTGAACTGCTTGAGCTTTGATTTCGCCCGATCGCGGAATGTCGCCAGGTCCGGTATCAGCCCGACATACCAGAACATCAACGACACGGAGAAATACGTGCTCACCGCGAACACGTCCCACAGCAGCGGACTGCGGAACTGCGGCCACATATCCATCTGGTTCGGGATCGGGAAGAGCCAGTACACGACCCATATCCGGCCGACGTGAATCCCCGGGAACAGGCCGGCGCAGATCACCGCGAAAATGGTCATCGCCTCGGCGAAGCGATTGATCGACGTGCGCCACTTCTGCCGGAACAGAAAGAGGATCGCCGAGATCAGCGTCCCCGCGTGGCCGATGCCGACCCAGAACACGAAGTTCACGATCGGCCAGCCCCACATCACCGGATGGTTGTTGCCCCAGACCCCCACGCCGGTCCAGATCAGGTAGATCACGAGCAGGCCCAGCACGCCCGCGAGCAGCGTGGAAATGCCAAACGCGATCACCCAGACCAGCGGCGGCCGGGGATCCTCCGAGACCGCTGCCACCGTCTCCGTCACCGCGTTAAACGTCGGGTGATTGAGCACGAGCGGCGCCCGGCGCCGGGGATCGTCAAACGTATTGTCGAAGGTCAGTGTGCTCATCCTTCGAGTTCTTCCTGTCCTCTCGGCGGGTTCACCTTCGGCCCGTCTTTTTCGCTCAGCCGCTCAATCACTTTTCATGCACCGGGGCGGCCAGTTCGGGAATCTGGTTGCGAACCTTCGCGATGTACCGCGTTCGCGGCTTCGTGTTCAGTTCCTCAAGCATCTCGTACGCCCGATGGTGGTCGTGGCGCTCGTTGATGCGGCTGTCCGGGTCCTTCAGGTCGCCGAACACGATCGCCCCCGCCGGGCACGCCTCGGCACACGCGGTAGCGATGTCCTCGTCCCGGACACGCCAGGTCTCCGGACGCTGGTCCGGGTCGGTGGCAACCCACTCGTTCTTCGCCGTGATCTTGGCGTTCGTCGTCCGCTGGATGCAGTACGTGCACTTCTCCATCACGCCGCGCATCCGCACCGTCACATCCGGGTTGAACTGCAACTGCTGCAGCGGGTGAGCCGCAGCCTGACGGCGGTCGTAGTAATCACGCTGCACGTGCAGCCACCGCGTCTGCCGCAACGGGTCGCGGCGGTGGTAGTCGAAGTAGTTGAACCGCCGCACCTTGTACGGGCAGTTGTTCGAGCAGTACCGCGTGCCGATGCAACGGTTGTAGACCATCACGTTCATCCCGTCCTCGTCGTGCACCGTCGCCGCCACCGGGCAAACCTGCTCGCACGGGGCGTTCTCACAATGCACGCACATGACCGGGATCATCGAAACGCTGTTCGGCGACGCGTCCGTCCCGCCGCGGTAGTACCGGTCGATCCGCAGCCAGTGCATCTCGCGCTGCATGGCGACCTGGTCCTTGCCGACGATCGGAATGTTGTTCTCCGCCTGGCACGCGACGACGCAGGCGCTGCACCCGGTGCAGGCGCTGAGGTCGATCGTCATGCCCCACGCATGCTGCGCGTCCTGCCCATGGTGGTGGTGCGGCAGGTTCTCTTCCCACAGGGACAGTCGGTGCGGCACGAAGGCCCGCGTCGCCGCGAAGTTGCGATTCTCGCGATACTCGTCAAGGTTCGCCTCGCGAACGAGCGAACTCAGTCGCCGCTGCACCGACTGGCCGGCGTTCGTGTCGATCGGATGGTGGTCCTGTGTGCTGGCGATCGTGTACTGCTCGCCGGTGCGGCGGACGCTCACCCCGCCGGCCACGCCCATCGCCTCACTCGTGCGAAGCGCGTACGTGTCGAATCCGGCATCCGTGCAGATCCGCCCCTCGAAGCGGCGGCCGTACCCAAGTGCGACCGTCACCGAACCGTCCGCCTGCCCCGGCTGGACGATCGCCACCGCCTCAAGCGATCGGCCGTCCGCCGTGGTGATTTCAACCATGTCGCTTTCGCGGCGGCGATTGCTCATCCGCACGCCGAGTTCCTCAGCCATCCTCGGGCTGATCAGCACAGCGTTGTCCCACGTCAGCTTCGTGATCGGATCCGGCAGTTCCTGCAGCCAGCCGTTGTTCGCATACCGGCCGTCGCGGACCTTCGGGCACGGGATGAAGACGAGTTCCGTCCCCCCGCTACGCTGCTCGTACCACTGCTGGAGCGACTGCCCGGCTGCGTTGACGTGCTGCGTACGAATGCTCGGCGTAATCGGCCGAAACTGCTGATCAGCCACCCAGCCGTCGTGCAGAGCCTGACGCCAGCGACTCTCAAAGCCGTTTTCCCCGAGCACCTGCCGCATTGTCCGGCGGACGATCTCGTAACTTTCCGTCTCGTCGTTGCCGACCATCACCGCGAGCAGTTCGAGCGGCGTGCGACCGTTGAAGAGCGGCTCGATGAGCGGCTGGG
>SLJD01000049.1 GCA_007135295.1 Phycisphaerales bacterium | reverse complement strand
CACGCTCGTCGGCTTCTTCGTCACGTTGTGGGTCGGGTTCTTCAAGGTCGGCATCCCGCCACACCCGCAGAGCCCGGATGTTGCCTGGTCCGGCCACCACCTAGAAGAAGGTCGCGCGTTCTGGTGGACGTTTGAATACATCATCATGCCGATCACGGCGACCATGTTTGCATTGCTCGCGTTCTACGTTGCGTCGGCAGCATTCCGGGCGTTTCGGGCGAAAAACCTGGAAGCGATGCTGCTGCTTGGGACGGCGTTCATCATTCTCCTCGGGCGCAGCTACGCCGGCACATGGCTGACCGGCTGGGTGCCGGAGGAGTATTCTGCTCTGACACTTCCGGGGATTAC
Organism: Phycisphaerales bacterium; assembly: GCA_007135295.1. Lineage (GTDB taxonomy): Bacteria > Planctomycetota > Phycisphaerae > Phycisphaerales > SM1A02 > SLJD01. Next base: position 3,121 of record SLJD01000049.1, on the reverse strand, counting down.
GGACCTGATCATGATCATCTTCAACACGTCAGGACAGAGGGCGATCATGATCGGCATCGCGCTTGGTATTGCTGCCACCTCTTTGAAGATTCTGCTCGGTATTGACCGGTCATACGTCGGCAGTTCGGGCGAATAACACTGCAAGGAGCATACTGCGTTGGCACAGTCATTGGTCAATCTGGATCGCCGGTGGATTTTTCTCGCCATGGGGCTGGCTGTCGCGATCCCTGTGCTTCGCCAACCCATCCTCCCCGAAGAACCTACACCGATCGTGCAGGCTGCATTCGATCGCATTGAGGCCCTTGAGGAAGGCGACCGGGTTCTCGTCGCATTGGACTACGATCCCGCCAGCCGGCCGGAACTCGGCCCCATGAATGATGCATTTACACGGCATTGCGCGTTGCGCGGGGTCAACGTCATGTATATGACGCTCTGGGAAACCGGCGAGCCGATGATCGGCGACAGCGTCTCCCTGATCGAGGACGAATTCCCGCATTATGAATACGGCGAGAATTACCTCGATCTCGGTTACGCGCCCGGGCACGAAACGGTCATCAAGCTTATCACGACCAATCTCGGCGCTCAGTTTCCCGTCGATGCGAGGGGCCGCCCCTTTGCCGGCTATGAGATTGCCCGAGGAATTGAAGGCCTTCGCGATCTGGATCTCGTAATCAGCGTCGGCGCGGGATATGCCGGCACCAAAGAGTGGATTCAGTACGCGGCAACACCGTTTCCGGAAATCGAAGTGGTTGCCGGTGTGACCGGTGTCAGCGCTCCGCCGCTGTATCCGTACTATCCGCAACAGATGGTAGGGATGCTTCCGGCGATCAAAGGCGCTGCTGAGTATGAAGCGGCTCTCGCCTTTCAGTATGGAACGGATGGCGAGGCAATGCCCGCCCTGCTCAATGATGCTATCGAGCAACTCGTTTCAGCCGAGCCAGATCTTGACCGCGATACGGTGATGGAGGAGTTGGCCGAGCTTGCTGATATCAACAGCAGCCACCTTCGCCGCATACTCGATGGACGGGTGAACTGCCTGCCCAGACGGGAGATGGAAGCGTTTGAAGCGGTTCTCGGACTGAGCATCGACGAGATGATTCGAGCTGCTGAAGACGATGGCTGCGATTACAGCGAAGGCAGGGACTACCCTTCGAACTACCTGAATTACAGCCGACCGGAGTACCAGTCCGCCCTTCGACGCATGGGCCCTCAACTCTCCGCTCACCTGCTGATGCTCGGTTTGATCGTGCTGGGCAACATCGTTTTCTTTCTTGAACGACGCAGGAGCCGCCAGTCGTGAACAAGGAAACACTCATCCTCCGCGCCCTGCTCGTCATCGGCGTGATCGCATTGGCCGTGTGGTTCTGGGTTGGTGACCACGGTGATCGGATTCTCGGTTCGCAGTACGTTGAGATCCGTGAGGAGATCCACCGCTTCGATCCGGATGTGGCAATCTGGGACAGCGATGAAGAACGCTGGATTCGCGCGGATGCTGAACGACAACGACCGTTTCATATTCATCAGGATTCTGACCACGACGACCGGTGGGTGTATGCGGAAGTCGACCCGGAAACGGGAGAAGCATCCCCATCAGCCGTATGGGAGCGGGTTGACCAGCGATGGGTCGCTGCGACATACATCGAAGAAGACGATGAGTACGTCATGGACCGGGATGCCGCGGTTGAGGCGCCCATGCCGGCCGACACCTGGCATCGCCTGCGCGGCGTCGACCGTGACCGGTCCGGCGAGGAGGGCGTCCAGTTCGATCTTTCGCGAACACTCGGCCTGTGGTTCGCGGCTATCTGCACACTCTTCGTCATGTCGTTTCTCTACCGAGACAATCCCTACTACAAGTTCACTGAAGCGCTCGTGGTCGGAGTCTCGGCTGCATATTCAATGGTGGTCGCGTTCTGGGCCACGGTTGTTCCCAACCTGATCGGCCGCCTTTCACCGGAGTTCGTGCAGACCTACATCTCTCCCGCCCGGGATACTGATGCCGACCTGTGGTACGTGATCGTGGCGATCTTCGGTCTGATGCTGCTGTGGCGATTGGCCCCGCAGGGCGGATGGATCTCCCGATGGCCGCTGGCGTTCATCATCGGCGTGTTCGCCGGTATTCGACTGATCGCGCACCTTGAAGCAGACTTCGCGATCCAGATTCAGGCGACAATTCTTCCGCTCTTTGTTCGTGAAGGCGGGCAGTTCGACCTGCTTCTTTCGTTGCAGAACGCTGCCATTGTGCTCGGCCTGCTGGCATGCCTGACGTACTTTTTCTTCTCCATCGAGCACAAGGGCATCGTTGGCAAGACCGCACGTGTCGGGATCTACATCCTGATGATCACCTTCGGCGCAAGCTTCGCCTACACCGTCATGGGGCGTATCACCCTGCTGACGCAGCGGTTTGAGTTCATCCTTGACGACTGGCTGTGGGTGATTGGCTGACTCGGCCGAAACCGCAGATGATACGGCTCTATACCAAGCCGCCTCGGGCAACCCAACCGGGGCGGTTTTTCATTGGGCTCGCCCTTCGACACGCTGGCAGGTGTTCTCGACGCACCGCCATCGGAACGCTGCAAAGACGGAGATCGGAGGGACGCAAAGCGGGCGAGGGGACTCGAACCCCCAACATCCAGCTTGGAAGGCTGGCACTCTACCATTGAGTTACGCCCGCAGGCAGTCCGCATCATATCAGGTTCCTCGGGTGTCCGCCGGTAGCCATCCGCTGATCGACCCAAACAGATTGGCGAATCAGCCGCGCCCACTCGCGGCGGCAATCCGTATCAATTTCTGATGCGACACCCGTGGCACGCACACCTTCGCCCAAATCAAAGCGCTTGATGGGTTTGCCACCCGCCGTACCGCAGGCCGGCCCGCATAGGATTGTGCGACGACGCTTCGATCCGCCTGCTTCAGGCTGAACACAGGAGCTGAATGACGATGCCCACGATGACAATGCCTGCAACTCTGGCGGAACTGCGAGAATCCGGCTGGCAGTCCAAGACGGTCAAGCAAGAGCTTCACGACAACTTCGTCACGCAACTTGCCGAGGGCGATGAACTGTTTCCTGGAATTGTCGGTTACGACGACACAGTCATTCCCGAGATCAATAATGCGATCCTCT
>SLJD01000280.1 GCA_007135295.1 Phycisphaerales bacterium | reverse complement strand
GCAGCGTCAAGGGTCCACCGACCGTAGGCCGAGTATCGCTGAGCAACAGTCGCATCGCCGCGCGAGCCGGCCTCACTCAGCATCTGATCGAGCAGCGGCTCAACCACGCTGATGAGTCGTTGGCCATACCGGCGTTCTTCATCAGCATCATCGGCACTCGTATACAACTCGTAGAGAATCTGCACCGCGCGACGGCGAGCCGGGCCGTATGTGTCGGAGTCGGCGGGGATCGCCAGCAGTTGCTCGACAGCTTCGGGCGTGCGGTCATCCGTGGCCACGATCCGTCGCAACACCAGCCGGGATGCGTGCTGGTGATCCGGGTACTCTTCGAGGAACCGATCGGCGAGGCGTTCCATGCGTCGGGCGAGTTCGAGCGTTTCATCTTCACGCATTGCCCGATCCAGACTGAGCACCGCCATCCACAACGCGTCCGGCCGATGCTCCGCCGGCAGATCCGGCTCGGCTGATTCGAAGGCGTCGGCCGCATCAAGAAAGTCCCCGGCGAAATACTGTGCCCAGCCGATGAGCTGCTGGCAGGCAACGGCGGCGGACTCGAACCGGGCTGCATCGGGGTGCGCAAGCGCATCACGGAATCGCTCAGCAGCATGGCGGTATTCGTCGCGCGTCTCTCCATCGATGGCAGGATCGTCCGAGTCATGCGCATCGCGGACGGTCTGATAGGCCTGCACGGCTTCGACATAGCGGACGGCAAACCCCTCGCCGGCAAGCGAGTCGGCGCCGTATCGGTCGGCGAGGTTCTGAACGACGCCGAGTTCACCGCGCAGACCAAGTTCCGCGATAACGTGCTCGATCAGCCGCCGGCCATCCCCGTCGGCGTGCCCACCGGCCTCAATCGCCGGTCCCGCCGCGAGCAACAGCCACCCGACGGGAAAGGAATCGCCTTCATCGCGCTCGGCGATCGCTTCCTGCAATTCCTCGAGCGCCCGGCGATATGCCCCTGATTCGCTGAGCACCGTCAGCCGCCAAGCGACGACTTCCTGCCGAAGTGGCTCAAACGTGTTTTCATGTTCGAGTAGCCGCAGCCACGCCAGTGCGTCGGCCCTGCTGCTAGTGATCGTCCGGCACAGGGCCATTCCCAGAATGGAGCGCGCGATGCCTTCAACATGACGCAGATCCACCGAAACGTCCTCGGGACGAAGGCGATCGGCTTGCGGTTCAAGCAGCGCAGCGAAAAGGTCCTCTGCACGCTCGGCCCGGCCCGGATCATCGTCCAGCCACGCCAAGTAATAGAGACTCCATGCGGAGAGAAACGCTGCCCGTCGCCGCAGTTGCTCCAGCTGCTCGACCTCATCATCAAGCACGGCGGCGCGCCGGCCGGAGGCCCCGCTCAAGCGCTGCCTGGCCCGCTGCGTTCGGGTATCCAGACGCTGGCGAAGTTCGTCGAGCACCGGCTCAATGTCGTTAAACATCTCAACGGCTGCTCGAAGATCGTCTTCATCTGCTCGGCGCAGCCGATGCTGCTCGGCAATGCGTTCGGCCTGGCGGTACGTGCCGGCCATCAGTGCGAGATGCAGTTCATCGGCCTCGCCGGCATCAAGTCGGTCGAGTACCCGACGACTGCGCGACTGAAGCTCATCGAGTCGATCGGTATCGGTCGTCGACTCGAGCAGGCGGACATACGCATCGGCGAGGCGTTCCATAACCGCGTCGATGGCAGCTTGATCGTCCAGATGATCAAGCTGAGCTTCCAGGTGCTCGGCGAGCAATTCATGCAGGCCATGGCGTTCCAGATACGCCGCCACCTCGTCGCCGCGCGATTCCGCGACCATCAGCAGCATGACGCATGCCGCCGCCAGAAGCATTGTCTTACTGAGCCGGAACATACGTCACCTGTTCGAAACCTGCGTCACGGACGGTCTGCACCGCCGCCATGGCGAAGCCGACCGGCACGGTGTCCGTCACCTGAATAAACATCCCTTCCTCGCGAGGCAGTCCGTCGATCGCTTCGGCCAGCATGCCGCGATCATCCAGCACCCGCGCACCGAGGCGATAGACCGGCCGGCCTTCCAGTTCGAGCACCTCAATGACCTGCGGCTGAAAATCCGATGTCTGGCCCGCCGACGTCTGCTGTTGCGTCTGGATCATCGGCGCGAGGTCGTCTTCATCCGGAGCGAAGACGACCGAGACCATGAAGTAAATCAGTAACAGAAACGTCACATCGATCATGCTCGCCAGGTTCAGCGAGATGTTGTCGAGGCGGCGACGGGATGGTTTGACTCGAATGCGCATTTCGGGACTGTGTTACTCCGGCACTTCCGTGGCGAACCGGGCGGTACCGACCCCCTGCTCCTGAAGCAGTTCAATGATTCGGTTCACCTGACCGGACGGCGCGTTGCGGTCGGCCCGGACCGTGACCTGCACAAGCTGCGGTTCGGCTTCCTGCTGGACCTGTGTGCCGACGATTCCGCGCAGCTCGTCAAGGTCCACGGCCTGGCCGGAAACCATCAAGCCGCCGTCGTCGAGCACGTTGATGACCAGGCCCCGGTCACCGGCGTCCTCACGCTGTTCGCCACGTTCTTCCGGCAAATCAAGCTCGGCGAGCGATCGCTCCACGAATTGCGCCGTGGCCATAAAGAAGATGATCAGCAACAGCACGACGTCGATCATCGGGGCCATTTCCATGCCGATCTGCTGCTCAGGGCGGTTCATCGAGGCAAATTTCATCGCGTCGCCCCTTCACCGCCCGAGCGTGGCGCTGATGGCGTCTGTGGCGGTGCGAGTTCGCTTGACGCCGCGGATTCGAGGTGCAGCACGAGGCGTTCGATCTCCAGCGACGCTTCCGAGGCGAAGGCATCGATGCGGTTCTTGAAGAAGGAGAACAGCGACGTGGCCGGAATCGCCAGCACAAGCCCCATCAGCGTCGTCACAAGCGCAAGACTGATCTGCGAGGCGAGGGCTTCATGGTCGGCCCCGCCGGCCTGTGGCAGCGCTTCGAACGCGCCGACCATGCCGACCACCGTTCCAAGTAGCCCGAGCATCGGCGCGATGTGGCCGATGACACCGAGCGCATCCGTCGAGCGGTAGAGTCGGGCCGTCTGGTCTTCGCCGGCCTCTTCGATGGCGTTCTTGATCTCGAACGCGCCGAACGCTGATTTCTGGTACCGCGTCAGCCCGGTCGCCATGATGCGGGTGAGGTACGAATCATTCTCGGGCCGAAGGCAGAACTCAAGCGCTTCTGACACCTCCCCGCGCGAGAGCATGTCATCAAGCTGGACGACCTGATTCGGCGGAAGCAGTGACCGGCGACGGATCTGCAGTGCATGCATGATCACCAGCGCGAGCGCCACCACGCTCAGCCCGATGATGATGTATCCGATGATGCCGCCGTGCTGGATGGTATTCCACCACGTCGTCCCTTCCGATTCGGCGAGCAGCAATACGGTTTCACTCATAACGCCATGGTCCATTGTTCACCCTTACTGTCCGGACGGTTCTTGCAGCACACGGTCAGCGAG
>SLJD01000277.1 GCA_007135295.1 Phycisphaerales bacterium | reverse complement strand
TCACGGGCGACGCCGGTGGGATTCCATTCAAAAACTCGCATCCGTCCAGGTCGAGTCAGCGCGCCGTAGATTTTGCCCAGGTCATTGGCCGTGACGAAGATCGGGACGCGCGTGCATGGCGTGGTGCCGCGGATCGTCGTCGGATGATCGGCGATCTCCATCAGCGCGGTGATGACCATCTGCGTATTGGTGGTGGCCTGTGAGACATTGGCGAAATCGCCGACGCCCATATCCAGATCGTCGATCACCACTGCGGCTGGCTGGCCCGTTTCATCCACATGCTGCGCCGCTTGGTAGTAGATCGAGAAGACGCGATCGGCCGGCACGCCGGAGTAGCGGTTTTCCATTGCGGATGCCGCCAGCACGAAAACCTTGACGCCAAGGCGGTACAAAGCTTCAATCGTAGTCACGGATTTACCCGTGCCGAATGGCCCGGTAAGGGCGAAGATCACCTCTCGCGCATACCCGGACAGGTTGATGTAGTTGCCGACAATGTGGAGATAGATCGCCAGGAGGACGTTCTCGGCCACGTAGATGTCACGATGCGCATTGTCACGCTGCACGTCGGACAGGCATTCAGGCAATGCCGCCTGCGACTCTTCGGCAGACGGCTTGGCGTGCCCGTTGTTGTTCAGCGGAAGCCAATTGCGAAAACGCTTCATGGGGACCTCCTCGTAGAGATTGCAAGGTGTTCTTCACCGGCCGCGGGCCCACATGGCTCACGACCTACAGCACGGCTACCGCCTAGTCGCTTGACAACGCATGGCGTTCGTCCGGCGGGGAGGAATTTCTGCGATTCGGCAGGTTCTGTCGCGGGAGATGATCAGGAGAGGGCTGAAAAAGCCTATTGCGTCGTAGAGGTCACCGCGAAATCTGAGCAGCAGGATTGTCGCAACGTTCCGGTGATGCAGTTGGCATCCGGCACGACCATTCTGGCCGAAACCCAGCATCGTCCGTGCGACGTGTCTGCACGCGCACGGATTGCGCTGCCGATTGTCATCACCGCATGGAACAGATATCGGCTGCGCGCACCCATCGAAATGCCAGCGGTTCGCCGGCGCGAATCCAGATTCCGGCGCCGCCAGTGGCCCGAGACCCCGTCTGCAGCGTGATCGAGACGCGCCGCGCGACTTCGAGCTTCTGCTAATCTGGTACCTGATGATCGGGCAAGGTTCGGAAAGGATCCTGGCCGCTAATCGCGAGCGGGACAAGAGCCACCGGCACGCCGCTGAGCCCGGAGGGATCGCCGATCCGCTGCCTGTGCCATCGTGGGGACGGAAATCGTCGGTCGAAGATACGCCGTCCGGATGCCGGCAAGTTATTTTGTAAGCACAGGATACGGCAGTTTGCGACCGAGGGCCTCAGCCGGGGAGTCAAAATTCTTTTGAGGTCGTCCGAATGCAGGGCCATTTGCAGCGACTCTCGCATGGGATGTGCCCACTTGTCTCTTGCCATTCAGTCGCCCATGGCCCCCGATCAGGGAATGAAGCGATGTGCACGATCGAGTACGAAAGCAATGAACAGCGACTGCAGAGCCTCCTGTCACAGGCCCGAGCCGGGGATCGGCACGCCGAACAGCATCTCTGCGACCTTGCTCGGAGCATCGCGTTGGGAGCCGCACATCGCCAGCTTGATTACGACATCAGGCATCTGGCTGACGATGCCGCGCAGGACGCCGTTTGGGAATTCGTTGCCGGCTATGTCCGTGGCGAACGTAAGCACGACCCGGTCCGTTCGATCCCCGCGTTGATCCGCACCCGGACTTCATTGCGTGCCAGGGATTACGTCCGCACCCACGTGTCTCGCCGACTTCCGCTCCGCGACCCCGCCCTGCAAGCCCGCGCCCACCCAACTGGTAGCGCACACGAGCCACTCGTATCGATGGTCACCAACGAGACGCTGGATTGGCTTACCGAGCACGTCACCGCATACTGCAACAGCACACATGACGTCGATCGCAGGTGGGTGATGTGTTTTGCGCATGCTCATGGGCATCTTTACTGCGAGGGTGATCAACAACGATGGCAGATCGGTGACACCGCGCATCCGACTCTGCAGGCACTCGCAAGCGCGTTAGGATACCGCTCGGCCTCTTCCGTCTATGAACATGTGCTCAAAGTGTTGATCACCGCTCGTTTGTTTCGTGGCGTGATGGGTGAATATCCGGCGCGATACGTCGAAAGCCATGATGCCACGCACGTGCGGACTTTCGCAATATGGGCCGGCGAATGGGATCGTAACGGCTCATGGCGAATGCGACAGCTACCGCGGTTGATCTCGGAGGTTGCTGAAAAGAGCGGAGTTGCGCCTGGAACTGCCTCCGCCAGGTTGGCTCAGAGCATCAACGACCTTCGTGAGTGTGCGATGGCTTAGCGACTGACCGTGTAATCGCGCTACATCTGGTGATGCAGGCTGACCGCTCGTACAACAGGCAGATAGGATGATTTTCATGATGACCTCTGACACAACCGAGCCCGTTGACAGCGGGGATATCGAGTCCCTCATCTACGTATTGGCCTCACCACAGATGGGCCTCGACGGACTTGAACCGCTTTGCCGCGTGCTGTGGCCGCGGCCGGAACACCAGCCCTGGCTGAGCGCCGCCATGATCAGTCGCTTGTGGGCCTATTCCTCATTGACGCAGCAGAACGAGGCTATAGGTGAGGTGCTGACCGCTCGGGTGGTTGAGTTGCTTTATCCCAGCGGCCAATGCGACGAATCTTCCCGAGAGCACATCCGCGGCCTCGTCAACGTCGTCCCCCTGACGATGGACAAGCAGGCGTGGATGGATCCGCCTCAGCTTTGGCATGCATTCGTGCAGGCGCTGTTGCACGACCTCGAGGGGACACGGCCCGATGTCGTGGTCGAGCCGTCCAGGGCAGATCAGGCGACGTGTGAGGTCGCCACCGTGGTGACGGAGGTGATCCTGAGGGGCGGGATGACCCAGCACACGTATCAGCAATTGCAGGAGTTGACGAAAGATCCGACGTTAAGCTGGTTGAATGGTCTGGTGTCGGCCCACATGAGCTTGGAACTGTTGCGTTGCCAAGGCGTGGATCGCGGCAGCGGGCTGTCAGGCGCCGACGTCCTCGGCCCGATCGGCCCACAGGATGACGACCTCGAGCATGAGCCGCGCATGATCGCTGCCGGAGGTGCGGCGACTGAATCTGAACTGGCGAGCTTCAGCGTCCAGCGGCGAGGCGAGGAGTTCCAGCTCGTGGGTGGGGACCGCGTCGCCTTGGGAGAAGACCAGAACACGGCCCGGATTACCGATGGTCCACTCGTTGATGTCCATCTGACGTTGGAGCGATCCGGACTCCGCATGCGAGTCAGCAACCTGCCGCCAGGTTGGGGAGCGGAGTCACTTCGACTGAGCGTCGGGCGACATCAGATCGTGCCGAGGCAGGTGACTCGCGACACATTGCTTTTCGACTTGGACGCATCCCGGTTTCAACCTGCGGCGGCAATATGCCTGG
>SLJD01000005.1 GCA_007135295.1 Phycisphaerales bacterium | reverse complement strand
GGACACCGGCGTACGCGCCACGATATCGACGACCCCCGCCCCCGTCAGCATCCGCCGTACGGGCGTGAAGCGACGGATCACCGTGGCAATCACGACGATCAGCCCCAGGACAAGCAGCAAGGGTACCAGGTTGCGCCACGTCGAGCCTCGGCTCGATGCCGTCTGCCGCCCCCCTTCCTGAAGGACCCGGTTGGGGTCCGACGTACCCGGCGGCGACGCACGATAACGAAGCAGACCCGCGTCCGATTCGCCTGCGTCGGATACGCCCCGATCCGATTCACCGGCAACCGACCCGCTCGTAGCGGTCTCGATCCGCTCGCTGGGAACCCGCTCGTCGATCACCTCGACTGGAGCATCTTCGAACACCGCAGCCGCCGATTCCTGCGGAACGGACGGCCCCAGGACATCCGGCCCCGGCAGCGCGGCGCGCGGCGGCCCCGGGTCCGTCGCCGACGCATCGTCACCACGACCCGCGTGCGGTTCGGCAGCGCGACCGGGCGCCTCGCGAACCCCGTGACGATCCAGCGCATCGCCGGCCGGCAGACGGACATTGCCCACGGTCCGCGCCGAATCGGCCCGGGCCGGATCCACACCACTCCATGGACACACGAGTAAAAGTGCGATCAGTGACATGCGTCGGCACGTAAGGCCGACCCCGTTGACCATCCTGGTCCACATGCGCATCCTGCACCTGTTCGTTGAAGTCGGCCATCCATGCCGACAAAGTACGGATCGTCGACGCCTTCGAGCGACGCTGCCTCGATGCGCCGCCCGTTGTAACGGAGCCTACATGGGCTCCTGGTGATCGACCTGCTCGACGATCTCATTGATCCGAACGCAGAAATTGTCGTTGAGCACGAGGACCTCCCCCCGTGCGATGAGTCGATCATTGACGAATACGTCCACGGGGTCGCCCGCGAGCTTATCGAGCTCGACCACAGCTCCTTCCCCGAGGCACAACACCTCCTCGACCGTCATCTGGCTGCGACCGAGTTCGATCTTGACGTTGAGTTCCACGTCCCGCAGCAGATCGATGCTCTGCCCGCTCGCCTGACTGCCGGCCAGGGCTGCGACGTCCAACTCCGGAATCTCCATTTGCCCACCTTCATTCAAACCGGCGCCGCCAACGGACTCCTGCTCGATCGCCTCGACCATCGCTGCGGCCAGATCGTCGAAGGTACGGTCATCCGCGTCCTCGGCGCCCTCGGCGGTTGCGTCGGTCGCATCTCCAGCCCCCGGCTCGGGCCCGCCGACTGCCTGCTTACCTTCAGGACGCAGCGGTTCGCCCGTTCCGGACGATTCGGCCATTCCCGAACCTGTCGGCCCGCCGGCGACCTCCACATCATCGTTCGTCAGGGCATCGTGCTCATCGCCGGCCATGACTTCGATTCCTCCTGGGCCTCATCTTCATAACCATTTCGTCGACCGAACCGCAAAACGCTCAACTGTCCGTATACGGAATGATCGAAGGCACGAGCACTTCGTGGACCTTAATCTCGTCTCCGAGAAGTGTCGACAAAGCCGCCTGGAATTGAGCGCGTAGGGTCGTCAGTTCGGTCTCCTGGAAATAGCTCGGATCCGCCCCTCGCACGACCCGCACGAACCGGTCGCGCACCGTCTGTTTCCGCCGTTCGAGGATCTCGCGGAACGCCGGCTCGTCCTTCTCCGATACGACCGCGTACACGTTCATGTCATAAATGACGACACGCGGCGATTTCTCGTTCAAAGCCCGAATGTGAGCGATTTCGACCTCAGCCTTCCGCAGCGCACGTTGACCTGCGCTCGCATCCAACCCTCCGAGTTGGTCGGCCAACACCGCCTGCGGCTGAGGGACCACGTAACTTTTCACCAGGACGACAATCACCACCGCCTCGAGCACCATCACGCCCAAAATGACGCCGACCGCCTTCAAACGCTTGCGGTCTGCGCGCGGACTGCCCTCGGACTGTTCGTCTGTCCTTGCTTCATTCACATCATCAGCCATGATCGTTCCGTTCCCCGTCGGCGAAGGTTTCGTTCTCCACGGCTGTGGGGTCCGTGCGTACGACGATCTTCACACAAGCGCTCTCTATTCCCTTCCCGGACACCGTCAACGTGATCCGTCCCGGTTCGATGCCACCGGCCATCAGCGCCGCGCTCAAAGCGCGGCCCCGTTCGTAGGCCAGTTCGTGCGCGTCGCGCCAGGGCGTCTCCCGCAGCAAGAGCTCATCGCCCGCCTGAAGTCGGACCTCCAAGGGCGACCCGCCCTCTTCCAGATGACCAGCCAGGACGGACAACAGCCGCTCGGCCGGCGGCGCGAGGTCCGTCCCCACATCCTCGAAACACGCCTCGACCGGAATGCGGAACTCGATCCGTCCCGGTTCGGACCGCATCCGACACACAGCGATCGGCCGATCCGTGCCATCGCTCAAACGGACATCCAGCCCGCCATCCCGGTCGAGTTGTTCGAGCCGCTCCCGGAGCGTTCGCGGACGATTCATCTCCTGCAGCGGATCACCTCCCGGGCGATCGACATCTACGGTGAACCCGAAGGCCCGCTGCACGCTCCCAGCCACATCGAGGTAATGATCGCCGCCCTTGAGCTCGCTCATCGCAGCGATCATCACGAAAACCGCCAACAGCAGCGACATCAGGTCGCCGTACGAAAGCGACCAGTCCGTGCTGTGTTCATTCGACTTCAAGCGCCGCTTCCAGAACAGCATCTCGGCGCGCGTTGCGTCCGGCGATCCTGAACGCCCGACGTTCGATCGACCCTCCGGCGCGAACTTGGCCGTCTGTTCAACGTCGGCTCTCGTTCTTTCGTCCCCATCCGACACCACTCGGCCTCCTTGCCGTCGCCTCTCCCCTTATCCGCCTTCCTCCGAAGACGCGATGCGATGGCGTCTATCCCACGGGTTGACGACCCGTGGGCTTGCCCGTGGAGACCGGCTTGCGGGCTTTCCACTGCATTTCACCCGCCGGCCCGGCCCCCGGTTTGGCACCTGGCGCCCCTACTTGCTTCAGCAAAGCATCCAACGCCTCGGCCGTCACGACCGTCCCCTGCTCCGCACCCGCATTCACGCCCGAACCCGCATGGACGCCGCTGTCATGAGGCCGATCGGGACCGGCTTCCAAGGCATCGGCCAGCAACGCGTCGGCCGTCTCGGTCCATGCGCCGGCCGGCAGGTACGCGCGAAGTTTCTGCTCGACGAGGCGCGGGGTATCCCCCGCCTGGATCGCCAGGACGCCTTCCAGCGCGATCGTCCGCAGCAGCAGCTCTTCACTGCTGCGATGCGCGAGCCTGCGGGCGATCGGCAGGCAGAATACATGCGCCAGCACGAGCCCGTAGAACGTCGTCAAAAGCGCCACGGCCATGCCGGGCCCGATCGCGGCCGGATCGCTCATGCGACCGAGCATGAGCACCAGCCCGATGAGCGTGCCCATCATGCCAAAGACCGGGGCCGCACGGGCAGCCGACTCGAACATCCGCACGCCGTAGGTGTGCCGAAGATCGACCGCTTC
>SLJD01000140.1 GCA_007135295.1 Phycisphaerales bacterium | reverse complement strand
GCGTCAAGACGCGCCTGCCGGCCCTTCTTCTTCAGATTCGTGACTCGCTCGCGGAGTTGGTCTTTGACGGCGGCGGCCAGGACACGGCCGTCGATCACGCTGGCCTCAGATTCAGTCTTCATATGGCGGAGTGTAGCCGCTGAGCCGCCCGACGGCCTCCGCCGATTTTCGAGGCCCTTTTCCAGCCTTTGGACATTCTGGGGTGGATCGACCCGGGCCGAGCGGGCCTACGATCCTGTGAAGGCCGATCGGACGGTCGTGCAAACCGCCGCCTGGCCGACGACGAGAACCACGGAGAGAGAGACATGGCTACCTGTGAAACCTGTGGCAACACGTACGACAAGTCGTTTGAGGTCGTCATGAACGGCGATCGGCATACGTTCGACAGCTTTGAATGCGCGATTCAAAAACTCGCGCCGACCTGCGACCATTGCCGGTGTCGGATCATTGGTCACGGCGTCGAAGGCGATGGTCGAATGTTCTGTTGCGCGCATTGCGCTGAGCGGGCGGGCGTGAGTTCGCTCAAAGACCGCCTGTAGAGGACGCCCCGCGCAACTGTGACCGTCCCCGGGACGGTCTCTGCTGTTTCACCGCCGGGTGGTGCGGGGGTACACTGTGGTGATGGACACTCCCCACTGTCTGGCAATCAGCGTTGGCAACAGTCGCATTTACGCGGGCCGGTTCACGGAAGACGGGCTGGATTGGAACGCGCGGTTTGAGAACAACGACTACGAGGATGCCGCTGCCGCTATTGCCGAGGCATGGCAGGCGGTCGCTGGTGAGCCACGGGCGGCGATGGTGCTCGCTTCCGTCAATGACGTCGTCGCCGACCCGCTCGCCGAAGTGATCTCTCGCCGCACCGGCGAGACGGTCTACCGAATGGGAACGGATCTTGCCGTGCCGATCGGCCAGCAACTTGATCCAGCCAGTCACACAGGCATCGACCGGCTGCTCAACGCAGCCGGGGCGTTCGATACGTTGCATCAGGCGTGCGTGGTTGTCGACGTCGGCACAGCGGTCACGGTTGACTTTGTCGATGGAGATGGCGTTTTTCACGGCGGTGCGATTGCTCCCGGAGCCGCGATGCAGCTTCGCGCCATGCACCAGCAAACGACCGCCCTGCCGGAAGTCGACTTTTCCGTCCCCGATGGCGAACCGTTCGGCCGATCGACCGCAGAAGCCATGATCCGCGGCGTCTACCACGGCATTCGCGGGCTTGTCTGGCGGTTAACCGAGCAGTACGCCACGGAGTACGATGCGTTCCCGCCCGTGATTGTCACCGGCGGCGATGCCCTTGCCTTGTTCGAGAACGATGAACTCGTCGATCGGATCGTTCCGAACCTGACATTGATCGGCATGGCCGCAGCGGTCCGTCGGGCTCTCGAGTCAAATGACGATACCGAGGCATCGTCTCCCCCTTTCGGTCACTCATGAGCTCCCGAAAGCCGCCACGCTCCGGAGCAACCGCCTGCCGCCGCGGCCAGAGATCTCAGGACGATTCGCAAACAGTTGAATCATTGCCTGCCGGACCGCAAGTCATGGTCATGACCCCGCGTCAGCCAGGGGCCATAGCCGTACTGCAGATCATTAATGCGTCATCAATGGTGCTTCGAGGCATGACCGGCCGTGATGACTGGCCGGTCGGACGATTCCGGCTTGTCGATCTCGCAGGCATCGATCATGGGCTGGTCGGCCGGATCGCGCCGGATGTTGTGCAGATTCTGCCACACGGCGGGCTGCGTGTTGTGCAGAAGTTGCTTGAACGGCTCGCCCGGAACGGTGCTTATCCTTCAGATGCCCTGGATTGCATGACGCCGGACGCATCTCGACGGCTCTATCCGGAAGCCGGTGACGATGTCGAAGCGCTGACGCTTTCGGCAGTTGGCCGGGCGATGAGTCCACTAGCGGTTGATCTGCTGGCCGATCAACCGCGAAGATGGCGTGCTGCGACCAATGCTGAGGCATGGACGGAAGCAGACGACGAGCGGTCTCATCGCCTGAACCGACTGATCACTCCTCCGCTTGTTGTGCTGGTGGGTGTCCCAAACGTTGGCAAGAGCACGCTGACAAACGCGCTGGCGGGACGGAGCATGTCAGTCGCATACGACCAGGCGGGCACGACGCGTGATTACGTCGCCGGTCGCCTCGACCTCGGCGGCCTGGTTGTCGATTGGCACGACACGCCGGGTCTGCGATCGAGCGATGACCCAATTGAACAGCAGGCACGCGAGATCGCCGACCGGCTCATGGCACGGGCAGATCTGCTCATCGCCATGACCGACCATGAGCAACCATGGCCCGCGACACCCCGCACGCCGGATCTGCGGCTTGCCGGAAAGGCCGACCTCGGCACACGTAAAGACGCTGACGTCGAAGTTTGCCCGATGTCAGGAGACCAATTGAGGACGCTGGTCTCAGTGTTGCGAGAACGTCTTGTCCCCTCGGCGGATCTGGCATGTGGGCGGCGATGGCGGTTCAGTATCCATTTGCCCGAGTGAAGACCGATCTTTTCTATGCTTTTCAAATTGCCCGCTATTTCCAGTTGCATTGGCCGGAGGTGTGGCTATGCTTGAACTGTAAGACAGAGGTGATCCGGTTCGCCGATTGCCACGTCAGGTGAGAGAGAAACTTTGAGGTTTGCCCTGGGGATTGGAGAAGACCATGACAACGTATCATGCCCTGCTTGGAACGGCGACGGCGTTGGCCATTACGGGAGTCTGTGGAGCCGCACCATCACTTGGCGGATCACCCGCATCGACCTCGTCCGACGCATTCGCATCGGGGGACTGGTCAGTTGGAGTCGCCAGTTATGTGTACGACTCGGCGAGTGAGATGCCGGGCGGATTCAGTTCGCTCAATGAAGGCGAGTTCCTGTTCATGTATCTGCTCGACGGTGACATGTCAGCAACCTCGTCAATTGACATGTTCAGCGTTGGCATTGAGTCCGGCGTGTCAGTCAGCTCCATCGGCTACAGCACCTCAATCGTGCCGGATGGATTCAGCGGGAACGACCAACAGTCGCCAGCATCATTCGGCTTCAACGCAAATTCCGCGGCTGTCTCGTACGGCTTCTTGGACTTTGCTGACCCCAACTCGACGCTGGACCCGGGCGAGTTTTCGGTGCTCTGGTTCGTTGCCGATGCTGAAACGTACACCGACGGGCCGGCAACGGTCACAGGCGGCGGCGTTGCCGATACACAGATGGTGCTTACGCCAACCATGATTCCCACTCCCGCTGCATTTGTGGCCGTCCTGGCAGGCCTGCCAATGGCTGGCGGCCGCCGACGTCGGCAGTAGGTGTCGTATAGCGTGAAATGGCCTGGTGCGCATCGCCGTCCCTGATGGCTCCTAAACGCACAGGATTTTCCAAGTGGCAACGCCCGGTACCCCCGAACCGGGCGTTGTTTCATCTGTATGTGCTGACTAAGAACCCCTGTCCGCGTTTTACAGGCCCATGGTCGAATAGCCACAGTCAACGTAAATGATCTGCCCGGTGACGCCCG
>SLJD01000196.1 GCA_007135295.1 Phycisphaerales bacterium | reverse complement strand
CGTGAGCCATGAGTCGCACAGCGCTGTGGCGCTGCGTTCGTTGACCGTCGCCCCGGCCGGCCCGGCTCCTACGATGGCCCGACACCGTCACCCGGCACGGCAAGGATCGCGTCCATGCCCGCAGAAACTCCCGTGCGGCGGCGGCGACTGGTGGTCACGCTGTTCAAACGAGCCGTGACCAACTGGCTGGACGACAAGGCCAGGCGGCTGGCGGCGTCGCTGGCGTTCTTCACCATGCTGTCGATCGGGCCGTTGCTGCTGATCACGCTGCGGGTCGTCGGCCTGATTCTCGGCCCCGAAGCGGCTCGCGGGCACCTCGAAGGGTATTTCCGGGAGATGGTCGGCCCCCGCGGCGCGATGCTGCTCGAAGAAGTCCTCGCCGAAGCCGGCCGCAATGAAACCGGAACCGTTGCCACGTTTGTCAGTCTCGGCATTCTCGTTTTCACCGCCAGCTATGTCTTCGCCGAACTTCACGACGCGATGAACACCGTCTGGGGCGTCACCGGCAAACGGAGCAGCGGCATCTGGACCACCATCCGCACGCGGCTGCTGTCGTTCGCCATGGTGCTCAGTCTGACGTTCCTGCTGCTCGTCTCGCTCATCATCAGCTCCGCCCTCGCCGTGATCAGCATGCACTTCATGCCCGAACCGGGCCTGATCGGCCAGGTGGCGGACTTCTTCGTTTCGATCGCCCTGATCAGCGGCATCTTTGCCTTGCTGTTCAAGTACGTGCCCGACGTGACCATCAAGTGGCGGCACGTCTGGCCGGGGGCGGTGCTCACCGCGGTGCTGTTCACCGTCGGCCAGACGGTCCTGGCGCTGTACCTCGGCGCGGCCTTCGCCGTCAGTCTCTACGGCGCGGCCGGGTCGCTCGTCGCCCTGATGCTGTGGGTGTTCTACTCAGCCCAGATCGTGTTCTTCGGCGCCGAGTTCACGAAGACCTACACGCATTGGCGCACCGGCCGCGTTCACTGAATCGCGAACCGGTCGAGCCAACGAGTTTTCTCAGGCGTCGTCGACCACTTCGCGGGCAAGCAGTTCAGGGATCATCTCATCCAGTTCGCCCCGCGCGTTCGTCGAGTGGAGCCGGCCTTCACGGTCGACGACGAAGATCGTCGGGATCCCGCTGATGCCCCAATCCCGGGCGATCGGCGTGTCCCAGCCGGCCCCGTCCTCGCACGCGTGCAGCCACGGCAGTTCCATCTCATCGTCGAGGAAGTTCAGCACCGTCTCGACGTCCTCGTCGAGACTGATCCCGATGATCTCCAGGCCGGACTCGTGGTGTTCCTCGTACAACCGCTTCATTTCCGGCATTTTCGTGAGGCACGGCCCGCACCACGTCGCCCAGAAGTCAATCACGACCACCTGCCCGCGCAGGTCGTTCATGCTGATCTCGTCGCCGGTGACGATGTCGGTAAATGAGAATTCGAACTTCTCGCCGACCGCTTCCATCCGGCGTCGCTCTCCCTCGGCCCGGCGGGCGGCGGGCGATTCGGGGTACTCCTCGACGATGCGCTGCTGAATCGCCTCGCGCTTTTCCTCATCGCGAATCATCTGCGCCGCCATCGTGAGCAGGTTCGCCCCGTCCGGATCGTCCGGGTACCGCTCGATGTACTGCTCAGCCGCGTCGATCGCACGATCCGGCTCGTTGAACGCTTCACGCATCGTCCGTTCGGCCACCGCGTACCAACCGGCTCGAATCGTCGACTGCTCGTCGGAATGGTGTTCCGCAAATGCCTCGATCTCGTCTTCTATGTTCAGCCCCCAGATCCGATTGGCGTTCTGCCAGCGGTACGCCATGAGGTCGGCGAGTTCCGGCGTCTGCGGGGCCGCCCGCCACAGATCGCCGATGAGTTTCACCCGCGTGACGGTGTACAACTGTTCCCGGGCCGACCAGACGGCCTGCGCTTCGCTGTCCTGGCGATCCGGCGGCTCCATCGCCGCGTGTTTCTCTTCGTAGCGGGCAATCTCTTCGAGCAGTTCCTGGGCGATCTGCTCGGCGTCGTCCGCTACGGCCCGCGCATCAGGCCCTGTTGCGGCGAACACCCCCAGACCAGCCGCCGCCGCAATCGCCAGCCCCGCGATCATGTTCTTTGTCATTCGCTTCATCATCGTCCTCCCTGTTGCCCCCGGCCGGCAAGCACACATGCCGCCGCACACATGCCGCCCGAGGAGTTCCACGAGACATGCTATCGCGAACCGTCGCGCCGTGACCACTTTTTTCTGCAGCAATTGACCGGAACAACGCCGGCCGAGTGACTCGCACGCCCATTTCACGACCGGCTCACCGCCGCCCGACCGGACACAGCGCCACCGAACACAACGCGTTGCCGCACCGGTCATTGAGGTCGATCCACCGCCGGGCCGGCGAGCCGACCGGCACGCCCTTGGCAAGCGCCCGGTCGTACCAGATGCCGAGATCGTGCTCGGCGACACGTCCATCGCGCGCAAACAGGACGAGCAGCACCGCCGCGTGCAGGATCCCCTCATCACTCGACAGCCGCGCCGCGTCCTGCTGCACGGTCGCGAGCAACTGCCCGCTGTACCGCGCGTTCGGCCCGCGCGGCGTGAACTGGTGGACGACCTTCACTTCCATCCACAGCGCGTCATCGGCCGCTGCGGCGTCGGCCGGCTCGAACAGCGTTTGATCCGCCTCGGGCTGCGCAAGCGGCCGGCCGTCCGGCGTGAGCACGAGATCGCACCGCTGCCCTTCGCTGCCCCGCCGGCGTGGCCGGTCCGCCGGGTATCGCTGCTCGCGGAACACGCCGTACCCGCCGGATTCCAGCGACTGCGCAAGAACGGGATGCAGCGCGACCTCATCGAGCGCATCAAGCCCGTAGACCGCCTGCTGCACATCATATTCCTCGGCCTGCGCCGCCAGTCCGTCACGCAGCACGTCCGCCACATCCGCGTAGGACCACACGACCCGATCATACAACCCCGAACCGCGCTTCGACGCGCCCGTACAATGGTCCGCATACGACGAATCGGCGAATCGAACCAGTCGAAGCAGGAACGAAAGGACCGGCATGCAGACCAGACCACTTGGCGAATCCGGAATCGAAGCGTCCGTCGTCGGACTCGGCGCCTGGGCGATCGGCGGATGGATGTGGGGCGG
Organism: Phycisphaerales bacterium; assembly: GCA_007135295.1. Taxonomy (GTDB): domain Bacteria; phylum Planctomycetota; class Phycisphaerae; order Phycisphaerales; family SM1A02; genus SLJD01. The sequence continues at coordinate 387 of SLJD01000196.1, read as the reverse complement.
AACCGACGAAGCCGACGCCGTCGACGCCGTCCACGCGGCGATCGACCACGGCGTCACCCTCATCGACACGGCGCCGATCTACGGCCTCGGCCTCTCCGAGCAGATCATCGGCCGGGCGATCCGCGACCGGCGCGATGAGGTCGTCCTCGCCACGAAGTGCGGCATGGTCACCAACACGACGAAAGGCGAGCACAAGATCAACTCGACCATCCTCGGCGCAAGCGAAACCGGCCACCTCGCCATTCACATCCACCTGCACCCCGAGTCGATCCGCCACGAACTTGAGATGTCGCTGCTCCGGCTCGGCGTTGACCACATTGATCTCTACCAGACGCACTGGCAGGAATCGACCACGCCGATCGCTGAGACGATGGGCGAACTCATGCG
>SLJD01000206.1 GCA_007135295.1 Phycisphaerales bacterium | reverse complement strand
GGAAGCTGCTGGAAGAACTCGCCGACGAGTTGAAAAATCCAAGAGATTCGGCACCATGGGCCGATGACGCTCCCGGGACGTAAATAAGATCATCCAGGCCCGGGCCGATGGCAGGCAATCGGCTTGCGCCGCTCCGACAGGGAAGATCGGAACACCGCGCATGCTCAAAGAGCAACATCGATTTTTCCGCAGTGTGCTGATCGCCTGCGACACCATGCTCGTGGTCGCGGCGTCGGTGCTCGCGTACTACGCGCGTTTCTACTGGTTCGCCGATGTGATCCCCCCGCAGGGATCGTCATTCAGTTACCAGTCGCACGCGATCCCGGTGATGATCGCGGCGCCGATCATGCTGCTGGCGATGCTGTGGACCGGGCTGTACCAGCCGCGGCGCGATCAGCGGTTCCACGCCGAGGCGTGGGCGATCATCAAGGCGGTCATCGTCGGCGTGGCGCTGCTCATCACGCTATTGACCGTCTTCCGCCGCTTCCTGCTCGACGGGCGGAACCTCTCGACCGTGCAGTACGCGCTGTTCGCGGTGCAGTGCGGGATGCTGCTGCTTGTCTGGCGGTACGCGTTCCGCGTCATGCTGCGGACGCTGCGCTCACGGGGGTGGAACCTGCGGCGGGTGGCGATCGTCGGCACGGGCCGGCTCGGGCAGGTGGTCCTGCACACGCTTCGGCGGAACACGTGGACCGGTATTCACCCAAGCTTTTTCATCAGCCACCACGGCGAGACCTCGCGGCGGCGGTGCGCGGGCGTGCCGGTCGCCGGCGGCCTGGACGACCTCGAACGCGTGCTCGACGAGAACGAGGACATCTCCGGCGTGTTCATCGCCCTGCCCGGCAAAATGGCCGCGACGATGCCCGAGTTGCTCATGCGCCTTGAGCGGTACTCCGTCGACGTGCGCATGGTCCCGGACATGAACCCGAAATACCTGCCGGTGAACATGGCGGTCAGCGAGCTGGACGGCATGCCGGTGCTCTCGGTCCGCGAATCGCCGCTGAGCGGCTGGGGCCGGGTCGCCAAGCGGGCGCTGGACATCGCCGGCGGCGCGGCGGCGCTGGCGATCTTCGGCGTGCCGATGCTCATCATCGCGGCGCTTGTGCGCCTCAGCGGCCCCGGGCCGGTGATCTTCCGCCAGGAGCGGATGACGGTCAACGGCCAGCGGTTCAACCTCTTCAAGTTCCGCACGATGACCCACGTCGACGCCGAGCAGCAGCAGCTGCGCGACGCCGGCCGCGGCACCGACGCATGGACCAAGCCCGATGACCCGCGCATCACCCGCGTCGGGGCGGTGCTGCGCAGGTTCAGCCTTGATGAGTTGCCGCAGCTCTTCAACGTCCTGCTCGGCGAGATGTCGCTCGTCGGCCCGCGACCGGAGCGGCCGGAGCTGATCGACCAGTTCCGGCAGGACTGGCGCGGCTACATGCTGCGGCAGAACGTCAAGGCGGGAATGACCGGCTGGGCCCAGGTCAACGGCCTGCGCGGCGACACGTCGCTGCGCAAACGCCTGCAGTATGACCTGTTCTACGTCCGCAACTGGTCGCTGCGGTTCGACCTGCGGATCCTCTGGCTGACGATCTTCCGCGGCTTCGTCCATCGCAACGCCTACTGACCGGCGTGCGCCGCCGGGGCCGTCGACCGGGGCCGTCGACCGGGCGCGACGGGCGGGCGATGGCAGGGCAGGCGATCGGCCAAAGAACCATGTGTACAGGCGGCCGGCCGCTGCGGTGTCATTGCTGCCGCGCCGCCACCTGCTACACTTCCCGTCCTCCATGTTTTGCAGTTCCCGGATCAGGTGAAAGGAAGAAGCATCCCGATGAGCGCCACCGCGACCAGCAAGAAGAGCCGGAGCAAGAAACGTTCGACCCGTTCATCCCGGAGCACGTCGTCGGGCAACCGCGCGAAGATGACCTATTACTTCGGCCGCACCCGCACCGAAGGCCGCGGCGACATGCGCGAGCTGCTCGGCGGCAAGGGCGCGAACCTCGCCGAGATGAGTTCGATCGGCCTGCCGGTCCCCCCCGGCTTCACCATCACCACCGCCATGTGCGCCCAGTACAACGAGGCGGGTGAAAAACTTCCCGACGGCCTGCTTGACGCCGTGCGCAAGAACATCCGCACGCTCGAGAAGGAGACCGGCAAGGGCTTCGGCTCGTCGAGGAACCCGCTGCTCGTCTCCGTGCGCAGCGGCGCCGCCGCGTCGATGCCCGGCATGATGGACACGGTGCTCAACCTCGGCCTCAACGACGAGTCGATCGAGGGTCTCATCCACCAGACCGGAAGCCGACGCTTCGCCTACGACGCCTACCGCCGGCTGATTCACATGTACGGCGACGTGGTCATGGGCGTCGACCACCACGCCTTCGAAGAGGCCTTCGATCAGGTCAAGAAGGCCTACAAGGCCCAGGTCGACACCGATGTGCCCGCCGAGGGCCTCATGGATCTTGTCGAGCGGTACAAGAAGGTCTACCGCAAGCACGTCGGCTCGCCGTTCCCGCAGGACCCGCTCGAACAGCTCCGCCTCGCGATCGAGGCGGTCTTCAAGAGCTGGAACACCCCGCGGGCGATCCGCTACCGCCAGATCAACGAGATCACCGGCCTGCTCGGCACCGCCGTCAACGTCCAGGCGATGGTCTTCGGCAACATGGGCGATGACTGCGGCACCGGCGTCGCCTTCACCCGCAACCCCTCGACGGGCAAGGACGAGTTCTACGGCGAGTTCCTCATCAACGCCCAGGGCGAGGACGTCGTCGCCGGCATCCGCACGCCCAAGCCGCTCAAGGAGATGAAGCGGTGGAACCGCGAGGTCTACAACCAGCTTGTCGACATCAAGAACAAGCTCGAGTCGCACTACCGCGACATGCAGGACATCGAGTTCACCGTCGAGCGCCGCCAGCTCTTCATGCTCCAGACGCGAAACGGCCAGCGCACCGGCGCCGCGGCGGTGAAGATCGCCGTCGACATGGTCAACGAGAAACTCATCACCCAGAAAGAAGCCCTCTGCCGCATCCCCGCCAACGACCTGACGCAGCTCCTCCTGCCCAGCTTCTCCGAGCAGAACAAGAAAAACGCCGAGACCATCGCCAAAGGCCTGCCCGCCTCCCCCGGCGCGGCGACCGGCCGGCTGTCGTTCTCCGCCGAAGACGCCGTCCAGCGCACGCAGTCCGGCGAGCAGGTCCTGCTCGTCCGCAAGGAGACCAGCCCCGAGGACGTTGACGGCATGCACCACGCCGCCGGCATTCTCACCTCGACCGGCGGGATGACCAGCCACGCCGCCGTCGTCGCCCGCGGCTGGGGCAAGTGCTGCGTCGTCGGCGCCGGCGACCTGTACATCGACGAAAAGAAACAGACCGTCACCGTCAACGGCCGCAAGCTCGGCCCCAAGGACACGCTCTCGATCGACGGCTCGACCGGGCAGGTCATGCTCGGCGAGGTCAAGCGAACGCAGGGCAAGGTCTCCGGCGACTTCACGACCGTGATGAAATGGGCCGACAAGCACCGC
>SLJD01000178.1 GCA_007135295.1 Phycisphaerales bacterium | reverse complement strand
TGCCGACACTGAGCCGGTCGACGTCATCAATGTCATTGAAGCGGGCGAGGTCACGAGTAAGTCGCGTCGTGCCGTAGTATTGCTGGCTGATCGCTGAGAGCGATTCGCCGGACTGGACCTGATGGCTGACGACGTCAATCTCACGGCTGCCGCCCTGATCGGATGAATCGGAGGAGGAGCCGCCTGAAGCATCGTCGCCGTCGCGATCGTGCTGGCGATGCCGGTCGATCAGGTCGGGAACCTCGATTTCATTGCTGGAAACTTCGCGCTGCCCCTCGGGCTGTTCGGTGGAGTCCGGCTGGAACGGCCGAGCGTTGACCGCCATGTTGCCGTTTGACGACCGGTCGTCCGACTCGTTCCGGCGCGACTCGAGCAACCGGGGATCGCTGTTGCTCGTGACGAGGTGGCCGGCGACCTGCCCGCCGATGGTCGATGAGTGCTGCCGGTCCCCGGCGGAGAAGTGGTCGGAGATGAGGATTCCCACGAAGAGAATCAACGCAAACCCGATGACGAGTGCCAGTTTGTTCTCGCGTGTCATGTGCCTCAGCATCCCTGCTATGCCGACCTCAGCGGTCAACTGGAGTCGGCGGCTCACTTTCCAACGAATCGTTGACCCGTACGACTCGTAGTTTAGCCGATCGTGCGCGAGGATTCACGGCTGTTTCATCAATTTCAGCCGTAATCGGCCGACGGGTCAGCCGTTTCGCGAGTTCACGACGTTCGATGTCGGCAAAGCACTGCTTGACCAGACGATCCTCGAGACTGTGGAAACTGATGATCCCGATCCGGGCGCCGCGCGCCAGCCATCCGTTGGCGGGGTGCTCGGCGGCCGCGACGATGTCGTCCAGCAGCGCCTTCAGAGCGGTCAGTTCATCGTTGACCGCGATCCGAAGGGCCATGAACGTTCGCGTGGCGGGGTCGGTCCGGGAATGTTTCGCTCGTGGTCCGTAGGCCTCCCTGATCAGTGTTGACAGCTCTGCCGTTGTCCGGATCGGCCGGATCTGCCTCTGCTGTACAAGTTTTCGCGCAATTCGGCCGGCAAGGGGCTCCTCTCCGTACCGGTTAATCAGGTCGGCGAATTCCTGCTGGTTAAGCGTGGCGAGCAGATCAGCCGCCGTCACCGGGCTCGTGCGGTCCATTCGCATATCGAGCGGGCCTTCGTGACGGAAGGAGAACCCGCGCTCCGGATCATCCATCTGGTTCGATGCGAAGCCGAGATCCGCCAGCACGACGTTGGCCGGCCGGCCGATCGACCGCATGGTGATTGCTGCCCGGACAAAACTTTCATGTCGGGCCTCCACCGGCCACCCGGCCTCACGCAGTCGGCGTTCGGCGACAGCAAGGTTCTCTCCATCACGGTCGAGCAGCACCGTCAGGCCGTCCGGGCCGACCCGCTCCGCCAAAGCCAGCGCGTGCCCGCCGAGCCCCGCGGTACAATCCAGCACGACGTCACCCGGCTTCGGATCAAGCAGGCGAAGCACCGGTTCAAGCAGGACGGGAATGTGTTCATCGCGCGTCGTCACGAAACTGACGGTACCGCCCCCGCCGGAAACCTCAAGCCACAACCGGCGGGCGAATGCAATATGCATCCGTTATGCAGTCCGTCTCACGGCGGGATGCTCCGGTCAGCACGCCATAATCGCAGTTTGAGGGACAGACATGATTCGTGCATTTCAATCGGCGGGACCGGCGGTCGTCGCAGTCGTCATGCTGGTCATACTGATCGTTGCCGCTGGATGCTCGCCGGTGCGGTTCGTCGTCGAGGCCCGCTCCGGCGCCCAGCGCATGGACGAGAGCACCGTCCACCGCGATGACGGGGCCGGGTGGATGAGCCCGAAGGTCGCCCAGATCGATCTGACCGGACTGATCGTTGACGCGCAGCGCCCGGGCCTGCTCGCCCCCGGCGAGAACCCGGTCGGCCGGTTCGTCGAAGCGCTGGACCGCGCCGCGGACGACCGCCGCGTCGAAGCGGTCATCGTGCGCATCAACTCGCCGGGCGGAACCGTCACCGCCTCGGACGTCGTCCACCGGGAGATCCGCCGGTTCCGCGAGCGGTCCGGCAAGCCCATCGTCGTGCTCATGGCCGATGTCGCCGCCTCGGGCGGCTATTACGCCGCGTGCGCCGGGGACACGATCATTGCCCACCCGACGAGCGTGACCGGGTCGATCGGCGTCATCATTCAGACGGTCAACTTCTCGGAAGGGATGCGGCGGATCGGCATCCGGGCCGAAGCGATCACATCCGGGCCGAACAAGGCGCTCGCCTCGCCGTGGGAACCGATGCCCGATGAGCACCGCGAGCTACTTCAGGGGCTGGTCGACGAGTATTACGCGAACTTCATCACGCTTGTGCAGGAGAGCCGGCCGGACGTGGAAGCCGAGCACTTCGACCGCATTACCGACGGTCGCGTCATCACCGGGCGCGAAGCGGCGGCCGTGGGGCTTGTCGACTCGACCGGCGACCTGTATGACGCGTTCGAAGCCGCCAAGCAACTCGCCGGGATCGAGCACGCGCGGCTTGTGAAGTACCACCGCGACCTTGAGCACGTCGGCAGCCCGTACGCCGGCTCCCGCCACATGGCGCAGTCCGGCGGGCAGTTGAACCTCGTGCAACTCAACCTCGATCGGCACTGGCTGCCGGACCAGCCGGGGTTTTACTACCTGTGGGATCCGAACCAGCCGTAGGGCGCGAGCCGCAAGCGGCTCCGCGAAACGACTCCGCACAACGGATTCGCGGATCGTGTCCTCGAATCGGTCCGCAGTGCGTTTGCTTCACGGCGGCGATCAGACGTCGAGCAGCACGCGTTCCGGATGCTCAATGCACTCCTTGACGCGCACGAGGAATCCGACCGCCTCGGCGCCGTCGACAATGCGGTGATCGTAACTCAGGGCGAGGTGCATCATCGGCCGCAGCACCATCTGGCCGGGGTTGTCCGGGTCCTCGACCGGGCGGTTCTTGATCGCGTGCATGCCGAGAATACCCGACTGCGGCGGGTTGAGGATCGGCGTCGAGTTGAGCGAGCCGAAGATGCCGCCGTTCGTGATCGTGAACGTCCCGCCGGTCATGTCTTCCATCGTCAGTTTGCCGTCCCGCGCTTTGATGGCGAGATCCTTGATCGCCTTCTCGATCTCCGCGAAAGACATCACTTCCGCGTTTCGGACGACCGGCACGACCAGGCCGCGATCGGTACCGACGGCGACGGAGATGTCAACGTAATCGTGGAACTCGATCGAGTCCTCAACGATGTAGGCATTGACGCGGGGGTACTTCTGCAGCGCGGAGACGCACGCCTTGACGAAGAAGCTCATGAAGCCAAGGTTGATGCCGTGCTTCTCTGAGAAGGAGTCCTTCCACTGATTGCGCAAGTTGAGCACCGCGGACATGTCCGCCTCGTTGAAGGTCGTGAGCATCGCGGCGGTGTGCTGGGCGTCGACGAGGCGCTCTGCGATGCGCTGCCGCAGTTTGGTCATCTTCTCGCGGCGGGCGTTGCGCGTTCCGCCGACGGG
>SLJD01000225.1 GCA_007135295.1 Phycisphaerales bacterium | reverse complement strand
GACGGTGAGAATCGGGTTGAGTTCGTCGTTGATGTATGCGGCGTCGAGAGGAATGTCGGCCACGATGGCCAGCACAATCCACGCGAGGCCGATCAGAACGATCGGACTGATGAAAAGCGGAAGTGGATGTGCACGCAGAAAGAAGAGCCGGCCGGCGAGGCCGGTGAACATGCCGCCAATGAAGACCGCCATGATCGCCTGCGTGCGCATCGGGCTCTGGGCGAGAACCCAGATGGCGACCAGGATGATGATGCCGCACGCCGCCGCCTGGAGAGAGACAAATGACCGCGCCCCGGCGGTCCGGCCGGCGTCATCGGGCTCGATGTCGGTCATCGGCCCGGCGAGCCGGAAGACGGCCAGCCCCGCGGCAAGGGTCAGCGCGGCGAGCAGCAGGGTCTCGATACCGACAAGGGGGAGGACAGCGGTTTCGCTGAAGGCGAGTTCGGTGGCCCCCGCGGTCATGAACGCCATCGCCCCGACCCCTGCGCCGAGAACGAACATGCCAACGATGACATTCGTCAGTCGCCCGATGCCAGCCGCCAGTGCGGCGAGTACGGCGAAGACAGCGATAACTGTCGCGATCGAGGCAAACGGGGCGTGGCTCTGCAGAACGCTTGGACCGGTCGCTCCGCGAGGCGACGTCATCACGGCCGTGGCAAGCGGGCCGATGCAACCGGCGACGACAACGCCAGCCATGACGACCGCATGCCGCAACGGACCGTGAAGCGGTACGGTGAAGTTCAGGGAAGGCGTTCGGGCGTGTGTGTTCATGAGCCAGTCATCATTGAAGAGTCGATTGTACACGCGGGCCGCGATTGTCCTGCTTCCTCAACCCCGGGTCGAATCAGTTACGGAGCTTCTTCAGACAATTGAAGAGAGCGTCAAGATGATGGCGTTCGTGGGCGGCGCTGATCTGCACGCGCAGACGGGCTTCTCCTTCGGGCACGACGGGGTAGCCGAAGCCGATGACGAAGACGCCCATCTCGAGCAGTCGTTTGCTCATGGCGATGGCCCTGGCGGTGTCGTGCACGATAATGGGGCAGATCGCCGTCGGCGAGTCGAGTACGTCGAAGCCGGCGTCCTTGATGCCCTGGCGAGCGTGGGCGACGTTGTCGCGCAGGCGCTGCATGCGCTGCGGCTCGTTCATGAGGATCTCAATCGCTTTGTCAGCGCTGGCCGCGACGGTCACGGGCAGGGCGTTGGAGAAGAGTGTCGGCCGGCCGCGCTGAACGAGCAGGTCGATGCCGCGCTTCGGGCCGGCGATATACCCCCCCGCCCCGCCACCGAGCGCCTTGCCGAGTGTGCCGGTAATGAAATCGATCTGCGAGCCCTTCATCCCGAAGTGTTCGTGCGTGCCGCGGCCGGTATCGCCCATGACGCCGGTGCCATGGCTGTCGTCGACGACTAGCAACGCACCATACTTGTCGCAGAGCGCACGCATCTTCGGCAGATCGGCGAGATCGCCTTCCATGGAGAAGACGCCGTCGGTGACGACCCAGATCGCGCCGGTGACCTGTTCGTCGCCGCGCGCGGCGCGGAGCTTCGTTTCAAGATCGTTGAGGTCGTTATGCTTGTAGACAGCCTTGCGGATTCCCTTCTTGATTGTCGTCGTCAGGCGGACGGCGTCGATGATCGAGGCGTGGTTGAGTTCGTCGGAGATAATGCAGTCCTCGGGCTCGCAGAGCGTGGGGAAGAGCGCTTCGTTGGCATTCCAGCACGAGGTGAAGGTATAGGCCGCCTCAACGCCGTAGAAATCGGCGAGGCGCTGCTCGAGAGTCTCGTGCGGCGTGAACGTGCCGCAGATGAATCGCACGGACGCGGTGCCCGCGCCGTACTGTTCGATGGCGTCGATGCCGGCCTGCCTGACCTCCGGGTGGTTGGCAAGGCCGAGGTAGTTGTTTGAGCAGAGGCAGACGACCTCGCCATAGTCGCGCAGCGTGATCGTCGCATCCATTGGCCCCTCGATCATCTGCAGATGCTTGAGCTGGCCGGTCGATTCGAGATGGGCGAGGATTTCGTCGGCACGGCGGTGGAAGGCGTCGGCCCGGTCGGTCGCGGTGGTCATCATAGCTGGCTCGCTGGGTGGCTGGAGAACAGGTGCGGATGCGTCGTGGCGTCGGCGTGTCACTTACGCGCCGGCGCGGGCGCGGATGGCGGGGATAAGGTAGTCGTCGAACGCGGCGTCGAGGTCGTGCTGCGGCGCCCAGCCCCAGTCCCGGCGGGCGGAGAGATCGTCGATGTCTGCAGGCCAGGTGTCGATGATCGAAGCGCGGGCGGCGTCAGGCGCGAAGGTGAGGTCCGCACCGGGAAAGGCGTCGCGGATGCGCCCGGCGTACTCGCCGGCGGTGGGATTAAAGCTCGTGACGTTATAGACGCGGCGGGTGAGGCGGGCTTCATCGGCGGCGGCGAGGCCGAGCATGGCAGCAACCGCGTCTGGCATGGTCATGAACGGGATGCGCACGTCCTCGGCGACGAAGCTTGCGTACGGCTCGCCGCGGGCGGCGGCGTGGAGCATCTCGGGGAAGTAATCGCTCGTCCCGCCCGAGGGCGTGGTGTGCGCGGAGATGATGCCGGGGTAGCGCAGGGCGCGGAAGTCAATCGGCCCAAGGTCGCCTCTGGCGCTGCTCAGGCGGCGGTAGTGTTCGCTGTAGTAGCGCCCGACGTCTTCGCAGTAGCGTTTGTTACAGCCGTACATCGTCGCTGGCTCAGCGTACTGATCCTCGCGGATCGCACCCGCGCGATCGCGGGTCTCGACATCAGGCAGTCCGTAGACGGCAATGGTGCTCGGGAAGAGAACGCGGATGCGCCGGTTGTGCTGCAGACCGTACCGGGCGGCAAGGGTGAGGATATTCATCGTCCCGCCGACGTTGACGGCGTGGGCGAGTTCAGGATCTTTCTCGGCGGTTGTGCTGAGGAGCGCGGCGAGGTGGTAAATCTCCGTGACCTCATAGCGCTCGAAGATCGGCTCCACGCCGGCCTCGTCGCGGACGTCGACGACGTGGCTGGCGCAGCAGCGGCGACAGAGCCCAGCGTCGAGTTCCCGGAGATCGAGGGCGACGAGGTCCGTCCGACCGGCGTCGCTGAGCGCTTCGATCAGGCCGTGGCCGATCTCGCCGCCGGCGCCGGTGATCAGCGTGGCGGTACACCGGCCGGTCGTGGCGGGGTCGTCGGTGAACTGGTTCGTCTCGGTGTCAGGCATGGCTTGCCAATTGTACGGGATGCGACCTCGTCCGCGCAGGACCACCTGGGCGGTAGGGGCGGCTGATCAGCGAGCTTGTTCCGGCTGTTGCCGGTGACTCTATCATGGTGGCCGCATGATGAGCGATACGCCAATTGATATCCTGGCCCTGACAGGTCGGCAGTTCGCCGACGCGGCAGCATCACGCGGGCTGAGCGGCGAAAGTGCCCGCCAGCACTATCGCCGCATTTTCCGTGGCGAGGCGCCAAGTCAGGCGTGGATCCGGCTGCCGGAAATGCCGGTCAGCCGGACCGAAGCAGACGGGCAGACGAT
>SLJD01000033.1 GCA_007135295.1 Phycisphaerales bacterium | reverse complement strand
GGACAGTTCGCGCGGCCGGTGGCCGAGCCGGTCGCCGAGCCCCACCCGTTCGAGCTGTTTGATCGCCCGGCGGCGGCGTTCACTTCGGGAGATGCGCTGGTAGAACAGCGGGACCTCCGCGTTCTCAACGATGGTCAGTTCGCTGATGAGGTTGAACGCCTGGAAGACGAAGCCGATTTTCTCGCCTCGGATGCGGCTGAGATCGTCGTCGGACATGTCGGAGACGTCCCGGCCGTCAAGCAGGTACGTCCCGTCGGTCGGCCGGTCGAGGCAGCCGAGCAGGTTCATCAGCGTGCTCTTGCCGGACCCCGATGCGCCCATGATCGCGACATACTCGCCTTCCCGGATATCGATATCGATCCCGCCCAGGGCCTGGACGAGCACCGTCCCATCGGGTTTGTAGTAGACCTTTGTGATCTCGCGCAGCGACGCGACAACCGGCCGGTCATCGGGGACGGCGGAGTGGATGGCGGGAACTTCCGTCGTGGTGGGGAGCGTCGACATGAAAACACGATTGTAGGGAGGTCGGCGAGCGAGTGGAATGCGTCAGCCCGGACTGACGGGGCCCGTCCGGTAGATTCAGCCAGGCCGGCCGGTGGTTGATTCGATGGGGAATTCGCTGAATGGGGTTTCGTTGTTCCGCCACGCATGAGCCGACTGCACGGCCGGGCGGGCATTGTTCTACACTGGCGGGTATGACACGTGTCGATCGGACCGGATTCCGTCGTCTTGCTGAACACGGCAACGTGATCGCGTTGTCGCGCCAGCTCATGAGCGATCAGATCACGCCGGTGCTCGCGTATCGCCGGCTGGTGGCCCCGGACGAGCGGACGGCCCCGAGCTTTCTTTTCGAATCTGTCGAAGGCGGAGCGGCTGTGGGGCGGTATTCGTTCCTCGGGGCCCAGCCGTCAACGGAAGTCATCACCCGCGGTCATGAGGTGACGGTGACCGACCATCGCCGCGGCCAATCGCAGACCACGCACGAGGATGATCCGCTCGATGTGCCCCGCCGCTTGATCGCCGATCGCCGGCTCGTACGCGCCTCACATGGGGCGGACCCGATCGTCGAACGCGGCTGCGGCGGCTGGGTCGGCTACGCGGGGTACGACACGGTGCGGTACCTCGAAGCGCAGAGTATCCCGTTCGCGACTGCCCCGCCGGACGACCGCGGACTGGCCGACATGCACCTCGGTCTGTATCGGCAGGTCGCCGTCTTCGACCACGTCAGCAAACTGCTGCACGCGGTGGTCTATGTGTATGTCGATGAGCACGACAGCCCGGATGATGCGTGGCGGGCGGGCATGGACGAGCTGGACGCGTACGTCGAGCGGCTCGAACGGCCGGGGGCGCAGCTTGCCGCCGGGGCGGTGGAATTGGACGTTTCCGCGTCCCCGCCTGACACGATGGACGCGAACGTTTCACGCGAACAGTTTGAAGACGCGGTTCGCCGATGCCGGGAGTACATCGCGGCCGGCGACATCTTCCAGGTCGTCATCAGCCAGCGGTTCCGCCGGTTCACTTCGACTGATCCGTTCGATGTCTACCGGGCGCTTCGAATCGTTAATCCGAGTCCGTACATGATCTACCTTCAGGCGGCGGACTGCATGCTCGTCGCGTCAAGTCCGGAGATTCTCTGCCGGCTCGATGGCCGAACCGCGGTGACGCGGCCGCTGGCGGGGACGAGGCGGCGGGGCCGCACGCCGGATGAAGACGCCGCCCTCGAAGCCGACCTGCGCGCCAGCGCCAAGGAACAGGCCGAGCACGTCATGCTCGTCGACCTCGGCCGCAATGATCTCGGCCGGGTCTGCGAACTGGGTTCGATTGAGTTGCCGGCGGTGATGGATGTCGAGCGGTACAGCCACGTCATGCATCTCAGCTCGACGGTGACCGGCCGGCTGCGCGAGGAGTTGGACGCGTGGGACCTGCTGCGTTCGACCCTTCCAGTCGGAACCGTCAGCGGCGCGCCGAAGGTGCGGGCGATGCAGATCATCGACGAACTGGAGACGACCCGCCGCGGCCCGTATGCAGGGGGGATTGGCATGGTGGGGTTCAATGGCGATGCGGACATCGCCCTGGCCCTGCGGACGATGGTCGTGCCGACCGCCGCCCGGGCGGATGATCAGTGGGCGATCGACCTCCAGGCCGGCGCGGGCATCGTCGCCGATTCGGACCCCGCTGCCGAGTACGAGGAGACGATCAACAAAGCCGCCGGCCTCGGCCGGGCGATCGATCTTGCTGAGCAGGCGTTCGTCGATGCGCGTGATGCCGTGGATGCGTCGTCGGCGACGTGACCGGCTGTGTTTGAAGCAGCAGTGGAAGCGGGTCAAGGTGGGAGACGGGGCCATATGACCGTGAACTGGAAGCACCCGAAGAGCCGGTGGAAGCGGCGCATGCGGCTGTTCTCGCTGTTGTACGCAACGGGGGCGGCGGTGATGCTCCTTGCCGCGGTTTCTTCAGCGTTCAGTCTGATCGTGCTGTCCACGAGCAGCAGCAACGTCGGGTGGCGGGAGAGTCTGCTGGCTGCATGGCCGGTGCTGCCGTTCCTGGTCATGGGATGTCTGGCCGGGATGGCTGCGGTCCGGCTGGCGAAGTTGCGCAAGCGCGTGCCGGCTGCTGATGGCAGGATCTGCCCGTGGTGTCGGCGGATGATGCAGCCGATGACGGGGCAGACAAATGCCGGCTCGACGGCCCGGCTGCGATGCGATCAATGTCAGTGGTCGTGCGGCGAAGATGAACTGGTGATCGCGTGGACGAACGCGGCGCTGAACTGGATGCAGCACAAGGCGTGGCGTGCGAAGCGGCACCCGAGGCGGCGCTTCCGCTGGAGGCGGCGGTGGCAGGTGCCCGAGGAGGCCTTCGAGCGAGGCCATGGCCGGTTTCCGGCGCGGCGGTTCCTGATCGGCGGCGTTCTGCTCTTCATGGCGATTGGCATGTTCTGGCTGTTCGGCTTTGGCATGTACACAACACTGGTGACCGGCGGAATGCTGGCGGTGGCCATGGCGATCATTGCGGTGGCGATGGTCATGCACCGGCCGCCCGGACCAGTGCCGTTGATGCATCTGTGCGCAGGGTGTGACTATCAGCTTGCGCCGAAGCAGGACCGGACCGGCCGATGCCCGGAATGCTCGGCCGTGTGGTCGGAGCCCGGAGCCGTCTACACGGTTCGCGGCCGGCCGGGGCAGAACCCACGGCCGGTGATTTTCGGGACTGCGCTGGTGCTGACGTTGATGCTTGTGGCGATCGCCGGCCCGCTTGGCTACTCCCAGCGTCTCATGCCGACTGGAGCGTTGATTCGCCAAGTCACAGCCGGCCAGGGACACCTTCATTCGGAATGGAACGCGCTGCTCAATCGCGAGTTAAGTGATGAGCAGCGGCTGACGCTTGCCCGCGGGCTTCTCGAACGGCGCGATTCGGAGCAGACGCTGGAGCGGTTGGCCCACGAATGGTTCTTCACTGAGATCGAAGCCGGCCGCCTGCCGGAAGAGATCGCTGATTCGTTCTACGGCGGCCTGGTCGCGC
>SLJD01000191.1 GCA_007135295.1 Phycisphaerales bacterium | reverse complement strand
TACCCGAAACTGGTAGAGTACTTCGGGGACGCAATCGAGAAGCTCAGCTTCGATGATGCGTACGGCGGGGCGAATATCGTCAGGCCTGATTTCATTCGTGTCGAGGCGGATGAGGCGACCTACAACATGCACATCATGATCCGGTTTGAGATCGAGCGGGCCATCATGAATAGTGATCTGGCCGTGGCCGACATACCGGGTGTGTGGAACGAGAAATACAAAGAGTATCTGGGACTCGATGTACCTGACGATCGCCGTGGCTGCCTTCAGGATATTCACTGGTCGATGGGCGCAATCGGGTATTTCCCGACGTATACACTGGGAAATTTGTACTGCGCGCAGTTCTTCGAGAAAGCGATGGAGGACCTGCCGGATCTGCATGAACAGTTTGCCCGCGGCGAGTTCAGCTCACTGAAACGCTGGTTGAATGAAAACATTCACGTCCATGGCCGTCGGTATCGTGCTGGTGAGTTGTGCGAGCATGTCACGGGCAAGCCGCTCTCCGCGGATGCGTTGATGCGGCATCTGGAAAGCAAATTGCGTCCGATCTACGGCATTGCCTGAGGGGCCGGCAGCTTGCGGCATTGATCGCGATCAGGCATTCTTCCCAACGTGAACTCGGTTGATATGATTGAACGCAGTGAAGGCGGAGCCGTGCATAGTTCTCGCCGCAGCGCGTGGATCGCGCTGGCAATTCTCGTCCCCGCACCGACGATCGGCACCACGTTCGGACTGCTCGGGCCGGACGATGATGTGGTCGGCGAGGCGGTCTATGTCGCATCGAAGGTCTGGCTTTTCGGCTTGCCGTTGATCTGGCTGTTGTTGGTTGATCGGCGATCAATCAGTCTGTCGCCGCCGCGCCAGGGAGGGACTCTCGTAGCGACCGCAATCGGTCTGGGGATGCTCGCGGTGATCGTTGGCGGATACCTGCTGTTCGGCCATGCGCTTGTCGATTCGCAATCCGCCCGGGAGATCGCTGAGGGGACAGGACTCGTTGATCCGAGGCGATTCATCCTGTTCGCGGCATACATCACCTTCATCAATGCTCTGCTTGAGGAGTACGTCTGGCGATGGTTCGTATTCGAGAAATGTGAGATCGGACTGAGCGGCCGGCCGGCTATCGCCGTGCTGCTCGCGGCACTGTTCTTCACGGTTCATCACACGGTTGCGCTGGCCATTCAGTTCGACTGGATCGTCGTCGTGCTTGGAAGCATTGGGGTCTTCGTGGCGGCGGCGATTTGGTCATGGATGTATCAGCGGTACCGCAGTGTGTGGGTGCCGTACATCAGCCACATTCTCGCTGATATCGGCGTGTTCATCGTCGGATGGATGATTCTGTTTCCTGCCAATGGCTAATGGTAGGGACTGCCCGCCCGGTCAACTCTCACTGTCACCGGCAGGCTTCCACGTTGACTCGCCTGCGAGTCGACACGCCAGGTTGTAGTTCAAAAACTTTGAGTCATCGGTTACCTCACGGGTGACCCGGCCGGCGAGCCAGTCAGGGAGGTTCACCTGCTGGTCGGCGTCGGCCAGTTCAACCTCGGCAAGCACGAGGTCGAACTGATCGAAGTCGTCGATCTCCCAGGTCAATGGCCCTTCACTGACCCGATACCTCGTCTTGGTCAGTCGTCGGGGCTCGGTGTGGGGCCAGTGCCGCTCAAACTCTTCGCTACTGATCCGGCGTTCCCGTTCATGGCGGATCATGCCCGCTCCGTACTTGACCGTGTGGACGCATTGCGTTGAGCCATCCGGGAAGGTGATGCGCCGAAGGCGCCCTTCGTGGCGCTCCGGACCGGATAAGGTACCATCGTTCTGTTCGACTGGAGGAAAGTAGCCCTGCTCTATTCGGAGCGCCTCTGCTCGCTCCGGCAACTCCGGCAGGCCGTCAAGCAGAAAAACGCGCTCGATCTCCATCGGAGACTCAGTGGAATGGTTACGGACCGGGTTCATGATCGAGAGTATAGAGCGGTTGCAAGCGTCTGATGGGCATTCAAGCCCTGTCCCGTAGTGCGGGCATACAGATGGCCAGTTCTGCCAGTAAACGTAATTTTTCCGGCAACGCATCGTCTGCGTGGACGGATTCGAGTACCCGCCGTACATCAGCGGGGGACTGTCGTGTTATCCATTTGTTGTGCCGGACCAGGGCAGCGGCGATGGTGCATGCGTACATTCGCGCGCCGAGCCGACGGTCAGCCGGCGTTTCCCCGACGATCCGGAGCGTCTTGAAGACGTTTTTGGCCTGAGTGAGGGTGTTAAGGTCGACTGCGGGATCAGTGACAAGCTCGACCGCTGATGACGCTTGTGGAGCAATCTCCCGGGCAAGCCAGTCGGCAGCCGCCATGGCAGGGTCGGACGGGCTTTCAAGTGCCCACTGCAGGGCATGGTTGATGCCCACGTTGTGCGAGCCGGAAGAAGCAGTCATTGGCCTTTAACTCCTCGCAGGAGTTCAAGCAGTTCATCCTCGACTCGGTGCGGATCGTCGAGGGTTTCCGCAATCTCATTCCGAAGGGTCGTCACAAAGCGCCGCTTGATCGTAATCGCCATGTTGGCAGCCTGGGAGGAGCTCTCCAGATCAAATCGATCGGCGAGGATCTCGTGGTCTGTCGGCGCGTCGCCGAAAAGCATTGGGCGGGCGACACGCGCTTCGAAGACCTGCCAATGTTCGCCGAGTCCGTCCTCATAACACTGCTGGCGGACGGTTTCTAATGCCTGATGAACAAGGGTGGTCGCCCATTGCGAGACGAACGCCGCTTCCGGCGTCTGGCCGTCGCTCGGGGCCGAGGTCGTCTGGTCAATGTCTTGAGCGTGCTGCCCCGGCTGCAGGCCGACCTGTCGGCGCCGGGACTCGCGGTGATTTTGCCGCAGGTAATTCTGAAGCGATCGGAGCAGCAGTGAACGGAACCGGCCCCGGTCCGGCGTGGCGATATGCAGCAGCTTCTTCGCCAGAATGACATCACAGATAAACCCCTGTGTGAGGTCGGAGGAGGCTTCGGCACTGTGGCCGAGCGCCCGGCAGTAGGCGTAGATTGCCGGCCAATAACGCCGGGCGAGTTGTTCCTTCGCCTGTGCTGCGACATTCTCGTCGTCGGCGGCGAGTCGACCGAAAACGCTCCAGTCCGTGTGGGATGCACTCAGGTTCGATCCATAAGTCACCGTTCACCCCTCATTGCCAATCGTGCCGTTTTCCTCGACGTCCCGTCCGCAACGTGGAATTGTATTGATGAATTGTACGGGAAACGGGTGGCCTGTCATACGGGGAAAACGGCTGCTCGTCATGAATCCGTGGGGGCGCCACGGCCTCAGGTTCCAGAAGCCGCCCGCTGAACCTTGAGGCACAGTCCATGCGCGCTAAAAGGGGTGTTCAAGAGAAACGCCCGCCATTTCCGGCGGGCGTTCTTGGTCAGGTGATATGGTGATGCAGCGCCGAAGGGGCGCCCGTTGTCGGATCAGGCCTTGGAAAGGACTTCATCCTTAAGGCGATCGGGCATGACGCGGTACTCGCTGGGTTCCATGGAACTCGTG
>SLJD01000018.1 GCA_007135295.1 Phycisphaerales bacterium | reverse complement strand
GGAAGGGCGGCGTGAGAATCTGCCAGTCCACTTCCATCTCCCCGGTCTCCTGATCGACGGCGATGGCGGTGATCACGCCGTTGTACTCGTCGGCGTAATTTTCCAGCGGCGCAGCGGTTCCGCGCGGCAGCGGCATGGCGAATCGGGAACCACCGAACAGGTACTCCGTGTTCTCGGTGACGAACGACGAACCATGGTTGCCCGACGTATTGGGGATCGGGCCGAGGATCTGCTTCGTCTTGAAGTCACGCAGCGAGATGCGGGCCACGCGATTGTGAGCGTTGTCGTTGACGAACAGCCAGCGGCCATCGTACTCGCCATCCGTCTGCGAAAGAGCGGGGTGGTGGACATCGCCCCATGTGTAATCGCCGAGCAGTTCGCGCGTCTGATCGTCGTAGCCGTAACCGTAGGCCGCGTTCGGGTTGAAGACGGGGATGGTCTTGATGTGACGCATCGACGGGATACCTGCGACACGAACGTCGCCTCCATGCCCGCCGGAGTAGAACAGGTAGTAATCATCCATTTCCCCCGGCGGGACATATGATCGTTCTGCAGCGGGTACGGCTTCAACGTCTTCTTCCGGCGTTGGGCAGCCGGCGAGCAGGGCGACAACTGGTATCCCGGCAACGGCGGTGAGGGCAAATCCTGGCGAGTTCATAGCGTTCCTCCTGCGGTTCATGTTGAGATGCCTGATGCGGGCCTTCGTTCCGGTCTGAAATCTCTTGCTGTGCGATTCACAATGCGATGTGCCGGGGGCCGCCTCGCTCGATTGCCTGTGGACCAGCGCGGCCTGCTCCCCCGTGCTCCTCGAGGGGCTCGAGGAAGCAGGCGCCGATCCGAACATCGGAAATCCGCTGGAGTATGCTGTCTCACCCTCACCGATTCAAAAGAACCGGGAGAGGTCCAGCCGAGCATACCGCTGTGGCGGCGAGCGGGCATCATCCCTCCACTTCCATAATCCCGTTCATCATACCGGCGTGACCGGGGAAAGAGCAGAGAAACGGGTATTCCCCGGGGCTCTCGGGCGCCTTGAACTCCACTACCGTCGTCTCGCCACCGCCGATCATCGCGGTGTAAGCGATGACCCGGTCGCGAACCGGCTCCGGGACATAATCGTTGTCCATGCTCCCGCCCTGCTCGTTCACGTCGGCGCCGAATTCGATGGGATCGTCACCCTCTACAAGGACGACGACGTTGTGGCCCATGCTCTGCGCGGGCAGTTGGCCGGTGTGCTCAAGGGTCAAACGGACCATCTGGCCGGCACGGACCGTAAAGCGATCGGTGTCGAATCGCATCCGGTCATCGCCGCCGATCGTAATCTCCGCCACGTCACCGTCATCCTCGAACGCCTGCATCGGTTCGGGCGTGGACAGAGCTTCCGCAGCGGGTTCATCCGGCTCGTCGTTCACGGGCGTACCGTCGTTGCAGCCAGTGAATCCGAAGGCCGCGACGAACACGAAGGCAAGGGCAGCGACTCGCCCGCAGCGGCCAAAGGCGGGAGAACGTGTTGTGCCTGCTTCGCCGGTGCGGCAATGCGGAAGGAAATGCTTCTGGTCGAGAGGGTTCATGGAGAGGGCCTTTCCATCTGGTGCCAAAAAAGGATTCGGTCGAGTTTGCGTCGGTGTCGCACTAAACCTCTATCTGGAGCTTTAACTCCAGTTTATCGAGTATCGTCGGCCGGTCAAGGCTGGGCAACCAAAATTTGGGAGAAAATTCACAAAGTCTCCTGCCCGCCCCGCACTGTCCGCCCCGCGGCCTTGGCCTCCGCGCCAGCCACCACTGCACTGCCGGTATGCCAAAGACCTCCGACAGTTGGCTACTCTAGCACATGACACGGTTTTCTGTCCATTTTCCGCCATCCACGCACGTGGTGGTTGGGCGGCTACACAGAACGCCACCGATACGCCTGCCCGCGTAACCAGAGTACGCCATGGGGCGTGCTGCAAGATGTTCCCTCGACCTTGGCAACGTCCCACTCTTTTGCTTTTTTTCAACTTGCCCTTTGACTTGGCGAAACGGAGCAGTAATATGGATAAACAGGTTCAAATATCGATTATTCCCCGTCCAGATCGTGAGCCCCATGATCTCGCAAACCGCCGAATACGCGCTCCGTGCCGTCGTCAGCCTCGCCGAGGCCGACGGACCACGTACCACACGCGAGATCGCCGAGCAAACCCGGGTGCCCAACGGCTACCTCTCCAAGGTGCTCCAAGCGTTGACCCAGGCCGGCCTCGTCCGCGGACGGCGGGGGCTTGGCGGCGGTTTCCTGCTCCTCAAACCGGCCGATGAAATGACCGTTTATGAAGTGCTTCAAGCGGTCGATCCGATCCAGCGCATCCACAAATGCCCGCTCGGCACCCCCTCGCATAAAGAATGCCTCTGCCCACTGCATCAATACCTCGATGATGCCATGGCCACAATCGAGGCATCATTTCAGACCACGACCATCAGCGACCTCCGCCGCAGCGACCCCCACCATCATCCGTTGTGCGGCGGCGAAAAAGAGCCCAGCGAAGCCAGGCCGGATTGCCGCAGGCCGGACCGCAATGCGGATGATCAATCATGACCCGGTTGCTCGCGGGACGGCGATAAGCGACCCGGCAGCGGAGCCTCGAACCACCGCCGACGCTCCCGTGCGTTGCGGGGTTCGGTGCCGCACCGGTATGATCCGGCCGTGTCCACCGAACGCCAGGATGCTCAGCACGGACGCTGGATGACGCGGCGGTCGCCGGTCGGGCGGACGCCCCGATCACCATTCGCCGCCGTACACCTCACCGCTGTCCTCTGCGCGTTGATCTGTTCTGGCACCATCACGTCCGGCGCCGCAGTTGAGCCGACCACTGCCGCAGGCGACCCCCCGCTCAACGAAACCGCTGCGCCGGTTCCCCCGGCAACACCGGCCCGGAGCGACGATCCTCAGACCATGCCCATCACTGGCCGGCAACTTGGCGGGTTCGTCCTTCCAATCGAACCGCTCGCTGGCGAAACGCACTTCGAGGCCCTTAAGGCCCATTCATGGGTCGTCGACGACACGAACCGGCTGCACCTCGAAGGCAACGTCCGCATCACCATCGGCGCGTACCGGTTCCGCACCGACGAGGCCGTTGTCTGGCTCAACCGCCTGCCGAGCGAGGAGGGCGTGATCAACCAGATAGCGCTCTATTTCGATGAACTAAAGGATCCCGACCGCCGCGCCAGCACTGATATCCAAGGCCGCGAGGTGCTCATCACCGCGAGCATCCGGGGCGGCGTGTCGCTTGAAGCCGCCATGGTCGAATCCGGCCGTCCCGATCGTCGCCCGATTGTGCGGGACGGCGAGTCGCGCCTGCGCGACCACCTTCGACGCCTCGTGGCCGACCCGCCGAGGCTCGAGCGCCGCCCGCAACTCGAGCCGCCCCCGCCCGATCCGGATTTTCTGCCCCGGCCCGGCGACCCGGTCGAGGATCTGCCCGAAGCCGTCGTCCGTCCACCGCATGAAGAACGGGATCTGCCGATCTTCGAACCGGACGGCCATGTTCGTTTCCTCGCCGGCCGCAT
>SLJD01000204.1 GCA_007135295.1 Phycisphaerales bacterium | reverse complement strand
CGGGAACGAAGGTGTGGGTGACGGCGTTCTGGTGCGTTCCCGGGTCGAGCCCGCGCGGCCGGCACGGCCCGGCGTGCGCTCCGGTGTACGCGTACACGCAGGAGGGCGTGGACAACAGCCGTCGAATGCAGCGGCGCCCCGCGGCGTAAGGGGCGTTTTACGGCGGACGTTCCCGCGTCGACCGGAGGCGGGATGCCATGCGCGGGGCAAGGTCGAAGCGGCCTTCACGGCCGCGGCGGCGGCGTCCGGCCGCCCGGTGCGCACTCATCGACGATCGCGCGCATCCGCTGGTCAAACACCGCCTCGCTGAAGCGCTCGGCGTTGGCGCGGCAGTCGGCGGGGTCGATGCCCGCGGCGTCGAAGGCATCGATCGCGGAAAGCAGCGACTCGACGGTCTGTTCATCGAAGAGCACGCCGGTTGACGGCGTCACCGTCTCCACCGCCCCGCCGGCGCCGAACGCGATGACCGGGCAGCCGCACGCCTGCGCTTCGACGGCCGTGATGCCGAAGTCCTCGCACTGCGGAAAGACCATCGCGCGGGCGCGGCGGTACAGACCGATCAGTTCATCGTCGCTGACGCGGCCGAGCATCGTCACCGTCGGCCCGGCGCGCTCGGCAAGCGCCCGGCGCTGCGAGCCGTCGCCGGCCACCGTGAGCGGAATCTTCGCCCGGTTCGCCGCGTCGATGACGAGGTCGACGCGCTTGTACGGCTCGAGCGCGGAGACGACCAGCAGCGCGTTGTCGCGCACGCCGCCGTCGCCCGGCGTGAACGTGTCCGTCCGCACCGGCGGGTGGATGACGCGCGAGTCGCGGCCGTAACACCGCCTGATCCGCTCGGCGGTGAACCGGCTGTTGGCGACGAACACGTCGACGCGATCCGCGGTGCGGCGGTCCCACCGCTGAAACGGCTGCCGCATCGCGCGGAGGCCCAGCGTCCGCACCCGCCCGCCGGCCCCGTGCGCGTAGTCGTCGCTGAGGTCCCACAAATACCGCGCGGGGCTGTGGCAGTAGCAGATGTGCCTCGCCCCCGCCGGCGGCGTGATCGACTTCATCACCGCGGAACTCGTCGAGATCAGCATCTCGCACGGCTCGACATGAAGCCGGCCGACGGCCCACGGCATCAGCGGCAGGTAATACCGCCGCCACCGCCCCGCTGCTCCCGGCAGGCGCTGCAATGGCGAGGTGACGACATCGCACGCCGCGATCGCATCGGTCAGGGGCCGGCCGTCATCGACGAGGGTGTAGAGCGTCGTCGGACCGAACAACTGCGCGAGGCGATCGAGCACCCACTCCCCGCCGCGCAGCCCGACGAGCCAGTCATGAGCGAGGTGTATGCGGCGATCCGGGGCGGCGTCTATGATCCGCTGATGATGCACTTGTCCTCCGAGACACAGAACGGTTCCACCCCTTCCCCGCCAACGCCATCCAACCGCCTCGGCCTTGATTACGCCGCAGAAGCAGAACGTCTGCCGGAACGTTCGACGCCGATCATCGACGTCCACACGCACATCAACGGCCGGGAAGCGGCGGCATTGTACAAGCGCGTCGCCGAGCAGTACGGCATCGGCCTGACGTATTCGATGTCCCAGCTTGAAGAGGTCGAGCCGCTGCGCGAACTGTTCGGCCCGGCCATCCGGTTTATCGCGGTGCCGAACTACTTCGGCGAGGATCGCGCGCACCACCATGGGCCGGGGCACATCGAGCGGATTGAGAAGTTTGCCGACCTCGGCGTGCGGATCGCCAAGTTCTGGGCCGCGCCGCGCGGGATCGAGATGGGACGGGAAGTCGGCCGGCCCGATCTGCTGCGGCTCGATTCACCGCAGCGCCTCGACGCGATGCACGCGGCGGCGGAGCGGGACATGATGTTCATGGTTCATGTCGCCGACCCGGACACATGGTTTTCGACGAAGTACCGCGACGCGTCGATCTACGGCACGAAGCGCGATCAGTACGAACCGCTTGAAGCCGTGCTCGAACGGTTCCCCCGCCCGTGGATCGCCGCGCACATGGGCGGCTGGCCGGAAGACCTGGACGTTCTCGACGGCCTGCTCAGCCGGCATGACAACCTGTATCTCGACACGAGCGCGACGAAGTGGATGGTGCGCGAACTCAGCCGGCAGCCGCGCGAGGCGATGGTCTCGTTCCTCCGGCGGTGGAAGGGGCGCGTGCTGTTCGGCTCGGACACCGTTACGCTCGACGAGCACCTCCAGCCCGGCGATGAGGATGAACGCGAGGCGATGCGCAAGGCCGGTTCCCGGGCGGAGGCGTATGACCTCTACGCGTCGCGGTACTGGGCGCTGCGGACGTTGTTCGAGACGGAGTATGACGGCGAATCGCCGATCGCTGACCCGGACCTCGCCATGCTTGAGCCCGAGCGGTATTCAGAGACGGACGCGCCGCGGCTGCGGGGGCTGTCGCTCGATGATGATTTGCTGGCGAGCATCTACCACGATGCGGCCCGTGACCTGCTCGAACCGTGGCATGCGGGTGTCACCGCCGCCCGTTGAGTCGGATCACGGCCCCGGGTCTTACCACACCATCGCCGCGACGGCCTGCTCCTCGGGAATCGTCAGCGCAAGCGCCACGTTCGCCGCGTTGAAGGCGATGTGCATCACGATCGGCGCGGTCAGTCGGCCCGTTCGCTCGTACATCCATCCCATCGCCACGGAGAGCGTAAACAGCGTCGGCAGGGCGTGAACGTCCGCAACGTGCAGATGCATGAGGGTGAAGATCGCGCTGGTCAGTAGAACCGCCGGCCAGCCGGGCAGGCCGAAGCCGCGTATCGCCGACTGCAACCCGCCGCGATACATGATCTCCTCGAACAGCGGAGCGGCGATGATGACCAGGCCGACCATCGCAAGCCACCATCCGGTCATGTCGCCCGTGGCAAGCAGGGCGAGGGTCTCGTGGGCGATGGCGTCCGGCGTCTCGCCGACGATCAGCCTGTGCGCGAAGATGGACAGTTCGCTGACAATGTGCAGGACCGGATACACCCCGACGACGGCAACGACGCCGACAACCGCCGCCCGCCCGCGGCTCATTGCCTCCCGCCCGCTCCACGTCGGCCGGCCGAGTCGTCGCCAGATCACGGCCAGACCGATCAGCACGAGCACATGGCCGGCCGCCCCGAGTCCGGTCGCGATGGTGCGGAAGCGGAGCGGCGACTCAGCGTCATCACCGGGACCGACCACACCGAGGAATCCGCCGACGGTAAGCATCGGCACGAGCAGCATCGCCGCAAACAGGCCGAAGCCGACCTCGGGTTGGCGCATGAGCCATCGCGGTACCGTTGAGCCGGGCAACCGCCACCATCCTCGGCGGATGAACAGGCCGAGCACCCCCGCCGTGAGCACGATCGCCCCGATTCGCAGCAGCCACGGCCGCTCGCCGTCTGAAGCTTCCGGTGATGGCTGCATCGCCGCATCGGCGGCCTCCACGTATTCTGCGGCCAGACCGAATACAATCAGCCCCACCGCCGCCAGCCCGATCATGAGGAGCACGGATCGCGTCATGACATCAGCCCTGGACAACATTGTCG
>SLJD01000257.1 GCA_007135295.1 Phycisphaerales bacterium | reverse complement strand
CGGCTCGTCGCGCGTGTTGTGGCGGAGAAAGTCGAACAGTGGCGGCCAGTCGACGCTCTGGCTGCCCCACCAGTGCTCGGCTCCGGGCCGCTCGTAATACGCGAAGTTCGTGTGAAATGCGCTGAGCGTCTCGCGCATCGTGCGGGCTTCATCGACCGGAACCGTCTCATCCTCGTCGCCGTGGAGCATGTACACGCCGTGATGCCGGTAGTTCCGCCGGTGAGCCAGCGTGTCGCTCGCGTTCGTCGCGCGGGCGAGCAGCGCTTCAATCGGATCCGGGTCGTCGTACTCCGCGGCGCTCGAATACGACCAGAAACTGATCCATCCCGCGCTCGGCGCGATCGCCGCAAAGCGGTCAGGAAACATCGCGCCGACGTGCCACGTGCCATGCCCGCCCATCGAATGGCCCGTCAGGTACACCCGTTGCGGGTCATGGTCGAACGTCTCGCCCGCCAGGTCGAGCACTTCCATGGCATCGCGCCGGCCCCAGTCTTCCCAGTCGAAGCCGAACGGCCGGCGGTTCGTCGGCGCGACGATATGCGTCCAGTCCTTCGGCGTGTACGCGTTCGCCTGGCTCGTCGCTTCCACGCTCGCACCGTGCAGGGTCAGCACCAGCCCGGGGTCGACATCATCGCCCTCGTCGGCCCGGGCCGGGACGACCGAGTAATACTGCACACTGCCGTCGATCCCGCTGATGAACGTGCGCGAATGCGTTTCATCCGGGCTGCGAATGTCCAGCGACGTGGCCATGGAATGCGCCGCCTCGCCGTTGATCCGCAGTTCGAGATCGACTTCGATCTCGCCCTCTTCGCCGTCCGGCGTCTCCACTTCGGGCCCGTCAAGCGAGACAGGGGCTTTGTAGATCGTCATCGGCGCGATGGTCGGCACGGACGTTTCCGACTGCTCCCCGCCGACATCCGCGCGGATCACCGCCCCGCGCAGCGGCTCATCGGATGCGTTGACCACGATCACGCCGATCGGCTGGTCGACCGGCTCGCCGACCAGCGCATCAGGCTTCGTAAGATCGGTTTCCGAAAAGAACGCGTCGCCGGCCGGCTTGACGAGCTTTGCCTCCAGCCGGCCCCGGGTGCAGTGAAAGAGCAGCTCGTTGCTCCCCTCATTCAGATGCACCGGAACCTGCGTCATGCCGAGGTTGTAGATGTCGCCGATCCGCGGCCGGCCGTTGACGTACACCATCCGGTGCCCGCGGGCGTCGAGCATCATCACGCCCGGTTCGTCGCGCTCGACGGTGATGCTGACGTACCCGCCGCGCAGCGCCCGACCCCGGAACCGGCCGCGGTCATCGACCTCGATCCGGTCCCACGTCCGGTCGCCGCCACGCGGCAGTTCGATTTCGTCGCCCTCTTCCGGCGTGGTCCATTGCCCGGTGACGATGGCCGACTGGATGAGATCAATGTGAAACGGCCGACGCCCGTAGATCCCGACCCGCCGAACCGCCAGCCCCTCGGTCAGTTCGATCACCTCGGCAGCTGCGCCGTCGCCGTTGTTGCCGTCGTGAGCACCGTTCGTCGCGTGATGGCCGGCCATCGCAGCGCCAGCGATCGCTGCTCCGATCAGTCCGCTGATCAGCAGCGTCTCACGTCCGCGGCGGAAGTTCTGCATGTACCTGCGTCCTCTTCATCGAGCCGTCTCGGACCGCGCCGGTGCGGCCCGATTCGCGCAGGATACCACCGGCCGCGATCGGCCGTCAGCCGAGGCCGATCGCTCATTCGCCGCTCGCCGGTTCGCCCGGCTGGTCGCCCGGCTCTCCATCCGGCTGATACGCGATGCCGAAACCGAGTTCCTCGACCGCTTCCCTGATCGACTCATTCAGTTCCCGATCCGCCGCCACCTGAGCCACGCCATCCTCAAAGGACACCGTGCATTGTGCCACGCCGTCCAGCCGGCTGATCGTTTGCTCGATGGACTGCGCGCAGCCCGTGCAACTCATCCCGCTGACCTCATATCGCAGCATCCCAGCCTCCGCCGGCGCATCCGATTCCGACGACGTGGTCTCCGCAGCGGCGCCGCGATCAGCCGCATCCGCCTCGCACCCGCCGCCGGCCAGAGTGATCGCTGCGGCTGCGGCCCCCGCCCCGGCAAGGGCGAACCATCGCGGCCGGCGGTTCCGGGAAAGCCGCGCCTTACCGGCGTGGCGCTGCAGTGTGTCATCAATCCGCATCATGATCGCTCCTCGTGTTACCGGCCGACGTTCGCCTCGCCAGCGGCTGATCCGGCGCGTAAAGCTCCGTCGCGCCAAGCGCTGTACGGCGCAATTCTATGCCCCGCCCCGCCGGATTCGACCGGCCCGCACCACCGCCGGAACCCGGCCCGGCCGGTCGACCTCGGCAAATTGTGCCGGTCATGCCGGCCCGATTCCCACTGCCAACGTCGATACGCCGATCAGCACGGCCGGTCCTGCCGATGAACGCGCATGAGCCGGTTTTGATTCGTGTACGCAGTGTGTCCGCAGCCGGCAGAAGGAGGGTCCCATCATGGGCCTGAAAACGAAACAACCGCACATCGACATCGTGGAAACGATTCCCTTTCCGCCAGCGGAGTCACGCGCCGAGCGCGATCATCGGCCACCGGACAACGACCCCGGGTCTGATGCCCTCGACGCTCTTGACATCGTCAGCCGGCGAATGGAAGTCCTTGCCCGGGAACTGAACTGCCTCGGCTATTTCGATGATGACGACGGCGGGGACGACGGCGACCGGCCGCGCGCCGCGTAACGACGTCGCTCGAGAGCCATCCGGCCCCGGGGCAGCAATCAATCCGTCGCCGACGTCTCACCGGCTGACTCGGCGTCCACCGCCCGTCGCATCAGTTCCCGCATGCGATCGGCCCGGTACTGCGCATCAACGACGATGGCCGGCCCCGGCGCACGGCCGTTTGAATGCGGCTCGCTCCCCTCACCCGCGTCATCCCGCCGGCGATCCGGCCGATCGCTGGCGACGACCGGCCGCGTCGAACTGCCAACCCGCATCTCCCGCCCGGACTGCCGGCCGGGCGACTGCTCCGCGTCGCTGTCGCGTTCCGGCTGGCGCTGCACCATGCCGCTCCGCGCATCGGAAGCCCACGGCCGTTCCCGCTCGCGAAAATGGGAACCCAGCACTTCCCGGGACGGCCTCCCGAGGAAGAACACGGTGTTGTCCGGGATCTCCGTCTCCAGCCCGTACGGGGTGCCGGAGTACCGCGACCTCGGAAACACCGCGTGCAGCGCCCCGTCGACCCGCATATACAGGTCATCGCGATCCGGGGCGCGATACAGATCCTCGAACGCCTGCGGCCGGTCGAGCCTTGGCGACATGACGCGCAGACTGTGCGAGATATCCGTCCGATCGATGACCGTCTGATCGAGCGGCTGAAACGTCCCGGAACGGTCGTCACCCGCGAAAGCGGCCGGCGGCATCCACCCAATTGCCAACACTGCCGCGAGCATCGCCACCCCGGACCACCCGAAAGCCGGGGCAGGAACGGGAGCGTGAACCGGGGCATGAACCGGGGCATGAACCGGGGCATGAACCGGGGCATG
>SLJD01000416.1 GCA_007135295.1 Phycisphaerales bacterium | reverse complement strand
GACGGTCGATCGCTCGCAGATCATAGGCCACGCGCGAAGGTAGCCGAGATTCTCGATAATGCTGGGTGAAAGTCGCGAGTTCCTGCAGCGCAATCGATTCGTCCCAGCGCGCCCGCCACTCGATCTCCCCGCCCGAACGGATGCCCAGCACAATCCCCAGGGCATTGCGACGGTAACCGACCGGGAAGGCATCCCCCTTAGCCAGTTGCTCGGCCCGGGCCGCTCGTGCCCGGAGGCTTCCCAACGGCTCCATCAAGTGACCGATACCCAGACCCACTGACAGGGTGGGATGGCTACCCTCGCCCCCCCCGAGCGCCCTGGAGACCGGCCCCAGGGCTGCAGCAAAACGTTCTGAAAGCGCCTGTGCGCAATCCACGGCATCGGCGAGTGGCACCAGCGCCAGCACATCATCCCCGCCGGCATAGATCGCATGTCCATGGTGCTCACACACCAACCCCCGCACGTCGGAGGCGAAACCATGCAGCGCACGTGAGATTTCCCGAGATTGGTCAGGACTCTGCGCCCGCGCCAGCAATTCCCCCATCCGATCGCCGTCGGCCTGGAGGACCGCGGCATAAGGAACCGGTTCGCCACACCGCTCACCGAAACGGCCGACCTCGCGGGCGACAGCGGCCAGTTCACTGCGCAGGCGAATAAGGGTGTCCCGTTCGAACGGCTCCACGACCGACTGCGCCAAGGCATTTTGCAGCCGGAAGTTGAAGAGCAATTGCGCGTCGAACGGGAAATCGCCGTAACACCCAGCATTGCCGCGTACCCGCGTCGCCAGACCCATACCTACCAAGGGTTCATAGGCGGCACAGAGGCGCTGCTGCTGGTCGCGGGCCAATTGCCGAATCCATGAATCAGCGGCCACTCGCGAATAGGCAGTGAATTGTTCTGGATCACCGGCCATGCGTTTGATTACGCCCAGCACATCGAGTTGCTCGCCACGCGACAGGCCAAGTTTCCGCACCAGTTGCACGGCGGGCTTTTCGGGCAGCACGGTCTCGAAGCCCCCATCGAGCGAGCACTTCGGCAAACCGGCGCCAGCGCTACCGAGCCGGCCAGGGCCAAAGTCGCGCGTCGCCTTGCGCGCCGCAAGGCCCGCGCCGAGGCGCCGGTTCACCTCAGCATAGCCCCCCTCGTCGCTGGGTACCCAAGCAGCAAAGAACTCTAACAGATCCCCGATCTGCGCCTGCCAAACATCGTCTCTGAGATCCCCGGCGTTACGAAGATCTGCGCGCGCTGTGACACCCAGTTCCACCAGACGCTGCACGGCGGCGTCTCGGGCTCCCGCGCAAATCCCCTGAAGTCGCGCTTCATCCGAGGGCGAGTTGTCCGGATCGCCATCGTCCAGCACGACTTCGGCCCGCAATACGTTGGCGACATTCGCTTCGTCGCCGGGGGAGTTCAAGGGCAGAAGATCCCGATCCGGACTGGTTGGCGCCGGGAAAATCAGGCAGCCAGGGTGGGCCTGATGGAGGGCATGGGCAGCGCCCCGCGCGGCCTCGGAGAGCAACCAGGAGCCGCACCAGAGGTCGCGGGTACGACGCGCAGCGCCGATAAGGCTTTGCACCGGGCCCAAGGAGAGGGTGACGAGATAACGGGCCATCAGCGTACCCTCTTCCGGAAGAACTCCAGAAAGGCGGCCAGCGGATCGTCACCTTGACCCTTCATCGGGTGGATCTGATTCGCAGTCACCGACCGCCTCGACGGGTCATCCGGCCAGGTTTCGAGCCCATGATGCCCAGTGCCCTTGAACTTCAGCGGGCTCCGCAGGGCCTGCTCCCACCCAGGCAGCAGAAGCGCTGCGGGACGGTATCCCTGGCCGTCCCAATAGGGCCGTAGGATCAATGGACTCGCCAGGCGCTCGAAGTCGCCGTCGGGCTCGAGCACGTGGCGTGCGGGATCTGAAGGTTTGCTATTCTCATCCTTGAAATGAAAAACGATGGGCAGGCCAAAAGCCGCGCGCGGGTAGAGGTCGGAAACCGGGTGTTCCGGCTCATGACCAGTCGAATGGGTGTTTGAAAGCCGACGAATTGCATCTGCCTCGGGCCAGTAAGTCCTGCCCGGAGTATGCGGATCAGTCCCCTGCCGTCCGATGCCTAGACCCTGCCGGAATTCCCGAAGTTGTTCCACCGCGCCCCGCCATGCCTCCATCGCATCGCCAGCCCTCTTGCCGAGTATCAACTTGCCACCAATCTCGGCGACTTCTTCGGGGGTGACCGGCTTCAGCGCGCCAACCGCACCTCTTTGAACCGCCTTCACGGCGCCCAGGCCACGCCGGGTGCGCGCACCGACCCCGCCGAAGCTCGCCCACCAGCGCAGTGCCTGATGCACCTCGGGCCAACGATCGTCTGGACAATCGATCTGCAGCTCGAACTTCAGCCCCGGTTTCGCGATCTTTTTCGGCTCGGTTTCAATCGAAAGGCCACCCTTCGCGACCGTGCCCTGCGCGGGAAACAGCGCATAAGCGCTCACGCCACCCATCGCGCGTGGAACCGATCGATATTTGCCATCAGCTCTCTTTTCATACTCGAAAGCTGGGGTCAGCTCATCAGGCTTCGAAAAGGCCACCAGACGCACAGTGACCTTACTGGCCGCCGCGTCCTTCGCGCCAACGCCACCCCACAGGTCTCGCTCCATTGAAAAGAGTTCTTTCGGTTTTCCCGTTACCCGGTTCAGAAGCCGCCACCAGAAGCGCCATTGGCCGCGCAGACTGCTGGGGCGGATCGGCAACTCTGGATCAACCTCCCCGGCTCTAACGCCACCTCCGTAGAGTGGCGTCAGCGTCTCGCAGAGCAGAACCTTCGCGGCCTTCGGCGAATCCGTGATCAAATCGCGCCAGATTCCGGCCAGTCGTTTAAGGTCTACGTCGTGTTTGGGTTTGCGCATTCAGTCCTCTCCATTCACCATCATGCTGCGGCACCGATGGGCGAAAACCCCCAAGCAATGTCGCGGCAGCCATCCATCGCTTCGGTACGGCGGTCGATTGGGGTCGAAGCCGGCGCAACCCTGCACCGAACCGCGTACCGAGCATGTCGGAACACTTGTAGTTGCAGAGCGGTACTCCTCCTCATCTGCCCCGCCTGAGCAGCCTCGCAAGAACCGATGCGAAAGAAGACAGTGCCCAGGGATATCCTTGCCACCGACAGTACCCCATCATGCCACTTGTGGCAGGTTCCACAAGCTTGTTGAACCACTCTCGTTGACGGAAACCTCGCCATATTGATGAACTGGTGGTCCATGCAGGAACAGTCAATGTCCCCTTACCAACCCGAGAGCTATCCTCGCCGCATCCTTCTCCTGGTCACCGGGGCAACGCCCCAGATTCTCACGGAAACATTGTACTGCCTCACCCAGAAGGCGCGGCCACCATTCGTCCCGACCGAAATACAGGTAGTGACAACTCAAATCGGCGAGCAAAAGCTGCACCGGACCCTGCTCGACGCGAGCAGTGGCTGGTTTCACCGCCTGCGCGAGGAATGCGCACTGCCACCCATCGCGTTCAACAAGGAGCACATCCGCGTGATGCCTGAT
>SLJD01000399.1 GCA_007135295.1 Phycisphaerales bacterium | reverse complement strand
TGCACCACACTGGGTTCGACGATCGTGGCAATATCACGCGTGGCCTGGTTGATCTGTTCGAGGATATCGTTGCCTTCAAGCCGGTCACTTGCCTGAAGGATCCGCGTTTCCGTCTGAACGTAACTCAACTGGCGGATGACACTTGGGCCGCCGAACAGAATAGCTACAGCCGTAGCCAACACGATCAGACTCGGCCCGTACCCACTCAGATGCCGTATCCGTGACATTCACTCACTCCCGCTTTGGACACGCCTCGTGCCCGCCCGGAGGCTTCAGCATTCACGCACCGCAACCGGCTCGGTCGGTTGCTTCCGTCGGGTCACTCCACCATAACGAAACGGAGTCGTTACAGGTTCACATTCTCCCCATCCCGCATACGATACGGGTTGTCACCAAGGTCGCCGCGGCTGACCCGACTCCTCCATTGCTCAGCGGCCTGTTGGATGGATGTTCCAAGGTTTGCCGCAGGCGTGGCGAACGACGGCTGCCAGTCCGAAAGGCCGAGCAGATCCTGCAGGACGACGATCTGCCCATGGCACGCCGCCCCAGCCCCGCATCCAATGACGGGAACGCCAGCGTGTGAAACGACCAGCTCCGTCACGGCGTCCGGCGTGGCTTCGATGAGGAGCATGCTCGCTCCCGCTTCTTCCATGGCCCGGGCGTCCCGCAGCAGGAGTTTGGCCTCATCACTTGTCCGCCCGGCCGATCGGTAGCCCCCCTGCAATTTGGCCTGCTGCGGCTTGGAGCCGATGTGAGCGACAACGGGAATGCCCGCGCGAGCCATCTGCTCGATCCGCGGGGCGAACGAAGCATCGACCTCGAGCTTCACCGCGTCGGCCAGTCCTTCCGTCAGGAATCGCCCGGCGTTCGTCAGGGCGTCCGCATCACTCGTGTGGTAGCTGAGAAACGGCATGTCCCCCATGACAAGGGCGTTCGGAGCCCCTCGCTTGACCGCGGCGGTCAGGGCAATGAGCACGTCGAGCGGCGCATGGATTGTCTGCGGGTGACCGAGGATCATCTCCGCCGCCGTGTCTCCCACGAGCAGCACCGGCACGCCGGCCCGGTCAAGCCACTTCGCCGTCGTGTAGTCGTAGCACGTCAGGCAGGCGAACGGCTCGCCACGCTTCGCCATTCGGGCAAGGGAGCGGATCGTCACCGGCTCGCGGGAAGAGTTGTCGCTGGTCGTAGTCGCCGCGGCCGTGTCCTGCGGATCGGCGGAGGTGGCGTGACCCGTTTGAGCCATACTCATGCCTTTAGTGTACACCGACGGCCCCGAACCGGGCCGGCAGAGGCCGAACCAGTCGGGGCCGTCGGAATCGCATCTTCAGGTTGTTCGCCAACCGGCGATCAATCTTCCAGCCGGGTCACCAGATCGTCGAACGCGGCGCGAAGCTGCTCGTCCTCGTCGCGCACCTCGGCTTCGGGCCGCTGCGGGACGATCAGATCGGGAATGGCGCCGTTGTTCTCCATATCCGTCCCGTCGGGCAGGTACCACCCACGGTACGGCAGGCGAACACTCGTACCATCAACCAACGAGAAACTACTCGTCGAGATCACGCCGCCCCATGTCTGCTGACCAACGAGCGTACCCCGATCGAGCGTCTTGAACGCGTGCGAGACGATCTCGGCGTTGGAGAAGCTCTTCTCGTTGCAGATCATGTTGACCTCGCCGGTGAATCGCGGCATGAGCAGGCGATCCTGCGGGTAGTGGCCGGTCTGATCCAGATCTGCGCCGCGCGGAATCGTGTAGGCGTGGTTCCGGGGCATGATCGACGCCAGAATCCGGTCGGCCGTCCAGCCGCCGCCGTTGTTCCGCACATCGATCAGCAGGCCGTCCTTGCCTTCGATCGCCGCATAGAGGTCGCGCTTGAAGACATCGAGCGATGACTGGTTCATCCCTCGAATGTGAATGTACCCAACCCGGCCATCGGACCACTCGTCGACAAGATCAGCGTTGCGCTGCCGCCAGGCGTCGTACTGAAGACTGTACTGGCGACCGAAACTGATTGGCGTCAACAGGGTGTTGAGTTCGATCGTCTCGCCATTTTCGAGCTCGCGCTGCACGGTGATGATGGTTTCATCGCCGATCATTCCCTGCAACGACGATTCGAGCGTGCCGTTCGGCCCGAACTGTTCGAGGTCGACGGCAGTGATGACGTCGTCTTCATGAAGCTTCATCGTGCCGAGTTCCGCCGGCCCCCCGGGGATCACCTCGGTGATGCGGTACCCGTGGCCGTCGTCGAGCTCGACACGTTCATGCTCGATGCCGAGGCGGCCCATCGCCTGCCGGTTCCTCGCGCTGTAACCGCTTTCGCGGATACCGAGGTGCGATCCGGCCAGTTCACCAAGGAACCGGTCGCCGACGTAACGGAACTCTTCGCCGGTCCGCGACTGGCGGGCGAGTTCAAGGTACTCCTCGGTCAACTCGGACCAGTCGAGTCCCTTCATATCATCGTGATAGAAGAGGTATCCAAGCGTGCGGGCCGCTTCCTTGAATTTCTGCTCGGCCTGCTTCTGCAGATCAATGCGAATTGAATCGCTGATGTCCGTGTAGTTGTAGCTCCCGCCGGTCGGGCTGACACGGCCGGCCCGGCTGCCGCGGACGAACACCGCATGGCTGCCATCGAGCGTCATGTGCTGCATTCGGACGTTGCCGCCCAGTCGACGCCGACCACCGCCGTGCCACCGCACGGAGTACATGCCCCAACTGCCGTCGATGCGGGCGTTGAAGATGATGCGTTCGCCGCCGGGCGTGATCTCGTTGTTGGAGACCGACTCTTCATTATTGAAGATCTGCCGCACACGAAGGTACGCGTCTTCGAGGTCCAGTTCCTGCCGCTCTTCGTATTCGCGATCATCCGGATCGACGGGCAGTGGCTCGCGATTTCGGGCCGCCTGCCGTGCGTCCGAGTAGTACTCGTCCAGTTCACGGCGGGAAAGGCCTTCAAGATCCCGGTCCAGGTATACGGCGTAGATGTCATAGTTCGGCGATCGCTGTCCCGAACGAAGCCGGTTCGAACGGAAGGAGATGATCTTGCCATCTGCCGACCACCGCGGGTTGATGTCATTGCGTGGATGACGGGTGATATTGACCGGCTCTTCCGAGCCATCTGTTGGCACCACGAAGATGTTCGCGCTGAAATCCAGGTCGTTGACGGAGTAGGCGATGTAGTTGCCGTCCGGGCTGAATCGCCAGTCGATGCCGCGATCCCAGTGATCAAGCAGCGTGTCAGTCTCTCCGGTTTCCAGGTCCATGACCATAAGGTCGCCCTGGTTGCGGCGGAACGACAGATACCGCCCGCACGGAGACGGCCGGGGCCGCTGATCGTTGTACTCCGTCCGCACGACCGGCTCGACGTCAAACTTCATCGCATCGTGCCAGCGTTCCGGGTCCGGCAGGTCCTTCTCCTCTTCTTCGTCTGCTTCTTCTGACTCCTCCTCTTCCGGATCCTCCTCGGGCTCATCGCCGTTGGACATGCCGTCAATCCGGATGGCGGAGACATCGATGGAATGATTGACGCTGCTGGCCGTTCCGCTCAACGTGCC
>SLJD01000342.1 GCA_007135295.1 Phycisphaerales bacterium | reverse complement strand
GACGGCCACATCCGGCTTTTCAATAAGTGGGTGATCGTCCGGGATGTATCCATCAACGTGATCGTGGCCGGGGCCTGCGGGAGGCCCGGTCATCTCGAACGTCTTGACGAACGCCCGCACCGCCGCTTCATGGGCGTCAAGCTGAACGGGCCGGCCGAACGCGCGCACGAACCACGTGTACTCGTGCCCTGACGAATGAATGATCGCTCCAAGCATCCCGTGGGCCTCGGGCGCCGCCGCCTCCGGATCAATGCGAAGCGTGTAACCGTGCATCTGATCACTTTCGCCAAAGGGGCGCAGGATCGACTCAAGTTCACCCTGCGTGATCGGCTCGAGGCCCAGTTGCTCGCGCCATCGATTGACGTTCGCAAGCGTGCCGCCGACATCACCGGGAAATGCTGAAACGGCCACCTCCAGCGGGTTGTCCGCCTCACCGCCCTCTCCGGCGTAATACGTGGCAAGGCGCATGGGCATCTGGCGTGAGGATTCCACCCAGTCATCCGGCACCTGCCAGTTGATGGGCGGAATGTCGCCGCTCTGCATTTCGCGATCCAGCCCGGACACATCGGCAGTCTGCCGAGCCGGGGGATCCTTCGGCGCTTCGTATACGCGGATTTCTTCATCTTCGCAGCCGCCGAGCAATACCAGCACCAGCATTCCTGCCAGGGTGCCGCGGCGACATCGGTTCGCACGCCAAGGAAACTTCAGCGACTCACTTGACCCATTCACAAGACAGATCTCGCCACACTCCCGTTGCATCGGGATGACCGGGGGCCGGAACGGAGAGCCATGCTACCTGCCTGCTCATCAGCGTGTCCAGTCCGTCGCGCACAGAAGAGGGGGCACCCGGTACATCGTGAGGTGATCGGCGAAGTCTTCAGAAGAAGCCCGTGGCTGCATCATTCGAACAGGGTATCCTGGCCGAACTGGTTGCCGCCGGGCTCCTCACCACCGATGCTGTCGAGCACAGACGGGTCATCATTCTGCGGCGAATTCACGCGCGTGCCGACCGGATGCATCGCAAGCACGCCATCTGCGGCCGGCCGAAGCAGCGACTGCAATGCTGCCGCATCGTGCCCGGCCGGATCAAGCCAGCTGCTGAACAGGCCCGGCTCCAGTATGACGGGCATGCGGTGGTGCAGTTCCCGAAGATGCAGATGATCCAATTCCAGCAGCGCCGCCAGCACCTCCGGCGATGTCGTCAACGCATATCGGCCGCACATGAACCCATGTTATCACCGCTGGAGGCTGTCCCGGACAAACCGAAAAACCGCTGGCCGGTGTGTCGATCCGCCCCCTGGGCTTTAGCACACGATCGCCAACTCATTCGCGTCTGTTTCACAGCAAGGCCACCGGTTGGGCGGTTCCGCTCCTGACAACGGGATGGACACCGGTGCCAGGTCAGGATTGCCGGGGCGTGCGGTAGAGTGCCGCCGGAAGATCCTCGATCAGATCCTCAGCGAGCAGGCCCGCGTTGCCGTTGCGTGACTGCCAGTGGTCCCCGGCCAACCCGTGCAGATGCACCCCGAGCCGGGCGCAGTCGTACAGACTCAACCCCCCCTGCTGCCCGGCGGTGATCTGCCTGGAGCCGATGCCGAGCGGTCGCTTGTGGAACTGGGCGACAAGACCGGCGATCACACCGGTCAGCACATCGCCGGTCCCGGCGGTGGCGAGCGCGACGTTCCCGGTCTCGTTGATGTGCGAATGCACGCCGTCGCTCGTCACCGTTCGCCGACCTTTGAGCACGACCACGCAGCCGAGTCGTCGGGCGAGGTCCGCGGCGGCTTCGGGGCGGTCCTGTTCATCGGCGGGGTCATGGTGCAGGCCGAGCGATTCGGCAAGCCGACGGTACTCGCCGGGATGCGGCGTGAGGATCGCGGGCGACCGAAAGTCACGGTGGAACTCGCGTGATGCCGCCAGCGCGTTGATCCCGTCGGCGTCGATGACGAGCGGGTGCTCATCCTGGGCAACCAGCCGAATGACGATCTGCTGCTGGGCGACGTCCGCCCCGAAGCCGGGCCCGATCGCCAGGCAGTGGAACGACGGGAGGTACCGGTCGATCAGCTCGGCGACGTCGCTCGGCTGAAGCGTCCGCCGGGCATCAACGGGCAGCGCGAGACCGGTCGCCGACGGGGCGATGGTCAGTCCGGCGGCAAGGATCGGCTCCGGCATCGCCAGCACCGCCAGTCCACACCCCGCCCGCAATGCCGCCAGCGCCGACAGCGCCGGCCCGCCGATCATCACGTGCGGCCCGGCCGCCTGCCCGCCGATCACGCCGACGGTCCCGAACGTGCCCTTGTGGCCGTCAGCCGGCCGGGGTGGCAGCGGCGGCAGGGAAGGCGGCGGAGGCGGCGAAGGATGTTCCGTGGCGTCGGGTGGCGTGCCGGTCGGCATGCGTGCGTGCTCCTCTGGTGACCTGGACGTTCGTCTTGCCCGAGGCAACCTTTACACGGCGGCGCCGGCGTCCGCCGGGGCGTTTTCTTCCGCGTCTTCATCACGGCCCATTGACTTCATGAGCGGGAACAGAATCACGTCCCGGATGGTCGTGGAGTCGGTCATGAGCATGATCAGCCGGTCGATGCCGACCCCCAGCCCCCCCGCCGGCGGCATGCCGACACGAAGCGCGTGGATGAAGTCCTCGTCGAGCGTTCGGAACGTCTGGTCCTCATCATCCGCGCCGGACAGTTGCTCGGTGAACCGCGCAAGCTGAATGTCCGGGTCGTTCAGTTCGGTGTACGAGTTGGCCACTTCCATCCCCGCGATGAACAGTTCCCAGCGGTAGGACAGTTCGGGCGTCTCCTCATGCGGCCGGGTCAGCGGGGAGATTGCACTGGGAAAGTCCATGACGAAGGTCGGCTTGGCCGGGTCGATCGCCGGCTCCGCGTGGCGGTCGAACAGCTCGCTGACAAGCAGCCAGTGGTCGAGCGTGGCGGCGTGGTCGATGTGATCCGATGCAGCCCGTTCACGAACCCGGGCCTCGTCAAACATCGAGAACCCGAGCGAACGCTCGAACAGTTCGCCGTAGGTCACCCGGTCGAACGGGCGGGAATAGTCGACGGTGACGTCGCCGAACGGCAATGCCGCCGCATCATCGGACGCGGCGGCCCCGGTACGCTCGCCGGCGGATTCAAGGGCGAGGTCGTGGACGAGCGACTCGGTCAGTTCGAGCATCGTCTCGTAATCACCGAACGCCTCGTACACCTCCATCATGGTGAACTCGGGGTTGTGCTGGCGATCGATGCCCTCGTTGCGGAAGTTGCGGTTGATCTCGTAGACCCGCGGCATGCCGCCGACCAGCAGTCGCTTGAGGTACAGCTCCGGCGCGATGCGCAGGTACAGGTCCATGTCGAGCGCGTTGTGATGCGTCACGAACGGCCGCGCCGCCGCTCCCCCGGCGATCGGCTGCATCATCGGCGTTTCGACTTCGAGGTATGACCGGGCGTCCATGAACCGCCGCACCTGCGCGACCAGCCGGCTGCGCCTCTGGAACGTGGTCATCGTTTCCGGGTTGGCGAACATGTCCACGTACCGGTGGCGGTAGCGCAGTTC
>SLJD01000177.1 GCA_007135295.1 Phycisphaerales bacterium | reverse complement strand
GGCGCCGGGCGTGTCGGCCGGGCCGGGGGCGGTCCGGGGGCTGTCATCAAGGGGGTCTCTTCCGGGGGTTCTCTTCCGGCCCTGTGATGGGCGCGTTCGCGCGATGGGCGTTTTCTTCCGGGGGGGGAACTGGTATGCTGTGGGGTTCCCCTGACAGATGAGAGACGATTCGCCATGCCCATCAAAGCCACGGAACTCAAGCGTGGTCAGGCCATCATGCATGAGGGCCAGCTTCACATCGTTCTGGACACCGAGCACGTCAAGCCCGGCAAGGGGCCGGCGTACGTGCAGGCGAAGATGAAGAACTACGAGTCCGGGACGATCAAGACCAACCGGCTGAACTCGACCGACCGGATCGACGACGTCAACATTGATCGCCGGCCGATGCAGTTTCTCTACGACGCCAGCGGCCGCGGCGAGGGGCCGTTCGTCTTCATGGACAACGAGACGTTCGATCAGCTCGAGGTCAACGCCGACGTCGTGCCGCGCGAGCAGAACCAGTGGCTCAAGGAAGGCCTTGAGGTCACCGTGCTGATCTTCGACAACAAGCCGCTGGGCGTGGATTTGCCCTCGGCGATCGACCTGACCGTCACCGACACCGCCCCGCAGGTCAAAGGCGCGACCGTCACGAACCAGTTGAAGGACGCCGTCGTCGAGACCGGGGCCAAGGTCCGCGTGCCGCCGTTCGTCGAGAACGGCCAGGCCGTCCGCATCAACCCGGAGACCGGCGAGTACATCGGCAAGGCGTGATGATGCGCCAGCCGCCGGTGCGTTCCGGTGACGCCGCGACGGCCGCCGCCCATGCAGACCCTCTCTGAAATCCGGGCGCTGCTCGCTGAACGGGGCCTGCACCCGCGCAAGCGGTTCGGCCAGAACTTCCTGCACGATCACAACCAGCTCCGCCGGCTGCTCGACGCGGCGGGCGTCCGGCCGGGCGAGCGCGTGCTCGAAGTCGGCCCCGGCACCGGCGTGCTGACCGAAGCGCTCGTCGAGCGCGGGGCGGAGGTCGTCGCGGTCGAAGTCGACCGCGACCTCGCGGCGATTGTCGAAAGCCGCCTCGGCGACCGGGTGACGCTTTTCGTCTGCGATGCGATGGACAAGGGCCGCCGCCTCGCCCGGCCGGTCAGCGACGCGCTCGGCGATGCGCCGTTTCTGCTTGTCGCGAACCTGCCGTACCAGATCGCCAGCCCGCTGATGGCGGCGCTGCTGCTTGAGCATCCGAACTGCCGCGGCCAGTACGTGACGATTCAGCGCGAGGTGGCCGAGCGGCTGCTCGCCGAGCCGGGCACGAAGGCGTACGGCCCGCTGACGGTGATCGCCCGGTCGCTCGGCCGCATCCGCCGGATCGCGACGCTGCCGCCGAAGTGCTTCTGGCCGGCCCCGGCGGTGACGAGCGCGATGATCGCGATCGAGCCGCGGCATGTGCTTGGCGAGGCGCCGCTGGTCGATGACGCCCCGGGGTTCGCGCGGTTCGTCACGCGGCTGTTCTCGGCGCGGCGCAAGCAGCTCGGCTCGACGCTCGGCCGCGATCGCGACTGGCCGGCGGGGGTCACGCCGGATCTTCGGCCGGAAGCGCTGACGGTCGAGCAGCTTGCGGCGGTGTGGCGGGCCGGCGCGGGCGAAGCGCTTCCAGAAGAAGGCCGCTGAAGACGAGCAGCGCGCCGGCGGCGAAGAACCAGCCGAGTTCGTTGTCCTGCCACAGCCACGCCCACGCCGCGGAGAGCACGCTTGTCAGGAAGAGGTACATCGCCACGCTCGCCGCGGGAAGGCCCGCGACCGCCGAGTACCACGTCAGGTACGCCACCCCGATCGCCGGGATGCCGAGATAGAACGCCGCCCACCACGCGGTCCAGGGCAGATCGCCGGCGGCGGGCATGTCGATGAACGGCTGGTAGGCCAGGCAGACCGCGGCGCCGATCGAGCCGGAGATGATCAGC
The DNA here is from genome assembly GCA_007135295.1 of Phycisphaerales bacterium. Lineage (GTDB taxonomy): Bacteria > Planctomycetota > Phycisphaerae > Phycisphaerales > SM1A02 > SLJD01. The sequence continues at coordinate 1,621 of SLJD01000177.1, read as the reverse complement.
AGGTCGAGCGGGTTGATCGCGTGGCGGGCGCCGCGGCCCATGACGGTGTTCAGCGCGCCGAGGATGGCGGCGGCGGTGACGGCGATGGGCCCGGCGAGCTGTTCCTGCCAGAGCGTGATCCCGCCGTACTGCCCGCGCACGACGAGAACGATCCCGCCGAGGCCGAGCAGCAGGCCGGCGATGCGCCGGATGCTCAGCCGCTCGCCGAGCGTAACCCACGCGATCCAGCCGACGTGGATCGGCACGGTCGCGATGATCAGGCCGATGAGCGACGCTTCGATGCGGTTCTCCGCGGCGCCCCACGCGAGCGTCAGGTGGTAGGCCGGGCCGCTGGTCAGTCCGAGGGCGATGAACAATGCCCACTGCCGCACCGTGTAGCCGCGAAGCCGCGGCCGGCGCCAGATCCACAGCGCCACGAGGCCGAGGGCGAGAAAGTCCATCCGCAGCCCGACAAGCTGGGCCGGGCCGAGATGGTCCGAGAGCCAGATGATGTGGATGTAACTGAACGACCAGATCAGGCAGGTCGTCAGGGCCATGAGATGAAAGTACCAGATCGGCCGTTGCGTCGGCCGGTGGCTTGTCAGGGCGGGGGAGTCGATGGCGGTCATGGCCGGGACTATAGGCCGCTGAAGTCGACGCTTGAATGCAGCCCGAACAATGCGCCAATCGACGTGCACTGACATGGCGCCCTTCCAACACCCTTCAAACACATTGCATGCGCCTTCCAACGCATTGAACGCGATAAAGTTGTGAATCGAAAGCCATGCGCCGGTCGCGATGGATACCGGTTTTCCGGTACCGATATGGGACGGAACGGAACGGGGCGGGGCGGGTCGGCTGCCGGCGCACGCGGAATAGCGAGCCGGCGACGGTTGTTGATCTGAGAAGGCGTCCGCTGACTGTCATGCGCAGGCGGACGCCGCGCTGTCGGGCATACGATGTGCCGGACAGGGGAAAAATCAACCGGGGAGAACGCCATCCCGGGGAGACAGGGAGCGTCACCATGGCCGCGACCCGCGCTGAAAAGAAAGACCCGCAGACGACCGCCCCGCCGCACGATCCGGCTGGCGAGAAAGAGGGCTTTCTTCACTTTCTGGCCCGCGAAGGCCAGACGGCCCTGCGGATCATCCTGATTCTGTCGATCATCGCTGCGGCGGTGGCGATGGCGACGATCTGGATTCTGGTTGTTATTCCGCTGATCGTCTTCGCCATCGCCTACGTCCTGCTGGGGGTGTGCAGCCGGATCGAGGTCTCGACGCGATCGGAATCGGACGAGCGGCGTCGCATCGAACGCGATGAGGCCGATGATGAAAAAGCCGTCGCGGAACGCGAGCGGGGCAAGCCGGCGTGGAAGCGGCACAACATGACGCCGGGCGTGCTCTGGCGCGAGGTGACGCTGGCGACCGAAGCGTTCGTGGGCATCGGGATACTCGCGGCGATTATCGCGATCGCCTTCATGCCGCGCGACTTCCTGTTCATGGGGGCGATCGTCTTCTTCGCGTACATGATGTTCGTCATGGCGCCGGTGTGGCTCGGCTGGTTCACCCAGGAGACCGAGGACGCCTGGGAGAAGAGCACGGAATCGGATCAGTCGTGACCTTCTGACGGCGGCGGGCGACGC
>SLJD01000076.1 GCA_007135295.1 Phycisphaerales bacterium | reverse complement strand
GACGCGCTGCGCGACCGGCGCGACGTGCTCGGCGAGATGATCTCACTGGAGATGGGCAAGATCCGCCGGACGCGCTGCGCGACCGGCGCGACGTGCTCGGCGAGATGATCTCACTGGAGATGGGCAAGATCCGCGCCGAAGCGATCGGCGAGGTGCAGGAAGCCGTCGACATCGCGGATTTCTGCGTTGGACTTTCGCGGCAGTTGTACGGCCTGACGATGCATTCCGAACGGCCCCGGCACCGGATGTACGAACAGTGGCATCCGCTCGGCACGGTCGGGGTCATCACCGCATTCAACTTTCCCGTCGCAGTCTGGTCATGGAACGCGATGGTCGCGGCGACATGCGGCAACGCCATCGTCTGGAAGCCGAGTCTGCAGACGCCGCTGGTTTCGATTGCGCTGAACAATCTCGTGCGGCGGGTGATGAGCGAGCAGGATATCTTCCAGCCGGACGACGGCGATCCGGCCGACGTGTTCACGCTCGTGATCGGCACGGATGAAACGGTGGGTCAAGCAATGACCGATGATCGGCGACTGCCGCTGATCAGCGCGACCGGCTCCTGCCGGATGGGAAGACATGTCGGGCAGGCGGTGGCGGGGCGGCTCGGGCGATGCCTGCTCGAACTCGGCGGCAACAACGCGATGATTGTCACCGCCGAGGCGAATCTTGACCTCGCCACGCGGGCGGCAGTGTTCGGTGCGGTCGGCACCGCCGGGCAGCGCTGCACGACGACGCGACGGTTGATCGTTCACCGTGATGTGGCTGATGACGTGGTGGGCCGGCTGAGCAGCGCATACGCGCAGGTGGCGATCGGCGATCCGCTCAACGATGAAACGCTTATGGGGCCGCTCATCTCGCGTGATGCCATCGAACGCATGAAGCAGGCCATTGAGACCGCCGTCGAACAGGGCGGCGAGGTGATCTGCGGCGGCGTGGAAGGCATCGAACGCCACGCCGAACGCCGTGGGTATTTCGTTGAGCCGACGATCATTCGGGTGCCGCCCGGTACTGATCTGCCGGTGGCGCGGGAGGAAACGTTTGCGCCGATCCTGTACGTCTTCGAGTTTGAACAACTGGACGATGCCATCGCCATGCACAATTCGGTCGATCAGGGGCTGTCCAGCGCGATCATGACGGACTCACTGCGTGAAGCGGAGATGTTCCTGTCGCACGCGGGTTCGGATTGCGGCATCGCGAACGTCAACATTGGCACGAGCGGGGCGGAGATCGGCGGGGCGTTCGGCGGCGAAAAGGACACGGGCGGCGGCCGGGAGTCCGGATCGGACGCCTGGAAGAATTACATGCGGCGGCAGACGTGCACGATCAACTGGGGCGATCAGCTTCCGCTCGCACAGGGCATCTCGTTCGATGCATGATCGTCACCGGCATGCATCGCGTGAAGGCGGCGAAGCCGTCACGCGTTCATCCGCCAGATCGTGAAGTTCAGCGCAGCGGCGAACAGCACCCACGCGAGGTACGGCGTCAGCAGCACGGCGGCGGGCCGCGAGACGCGAGCGAACAGCGCGATCGTCGCCACGATGGCCACGAGCAACACCGCGATGTCAAAAAACGCCAGGTCCGGCCGCTGCAGGCCGAAGAACAGCGGCGACCAGATCAGGTTCAGCACAAGCTGGACGCCGAACGCAGTCAATGGCCACACGACCGCCGCTTCATGTCGCCGTCGCCAGACCAGCCACGTGCTGACGCCCATGATCGCGTACAGGATCGTCCACACCGGGCCGAACACCCAGCCGGGCGGAGTCCAGTCAGGTTTGTTGAGTTCGGCGTACCACGCTCCGGGCGAAGCGGCGATGCCGCTTGCGGCTCCCAGCAGAACGCAGGCCAGCGGAAACGCGATCATCGTGGCGACCGTGCGCAGATGCATTAATCATCGTAGCCCCAACGGGAGGCCTCCCGGCTGAACGAATGACTTTTCGCTCCATTGAATTGCACCGGGCCGTCACCGGGAAGCGGCCTGCGGCTGTCGTATGGTGACTCGTACGCCGTCTTCAACCCGGTCGCCGGGATGCGTGATGATCGTCTCGCCGACTTCCACGCCACTGAGCACCTGAGCGTGCAGGGCGGCCTGTCGGCCGATCTCAACTTCGCGCAATCGCGCCCGGTTGTCTTCGACGGCATACACCGCCCATTGCCCGTCCACGCGGAACATGGCGCTTGTCGGAACGCGGAGCACATCATCGTCTTCCCAGACGACGATGCGGGCTTCGACGCGGTACTCGTCGCCGAGCGCTTGGCGCTGCTCCGGCGGATCGGTGAAATCGATGATGACGTTGACGCGCTGTTCCTCGACGCCGAGGGCCGAGATCTTGGTGAACGCCTGCGGTTCGACGCGGCGCACTCGGCCGTGCAGTTCGTGTTCGCCTCCCCAGTACTCGATCAGCACGGGAGCAGCGGGGGGAATGCGGACCGCATCGGTCGAGAGCACGTCGACGACGATCTCGAGGTCCGACGTGTCGCCGAGTTCAACGAGTGGCGTGCCGGCCTGCACGACCGCCATGCTCTCCTGAAAGACCTGAAGGACCCGGCCGTCAATTGGCGAGCCGATGGTTAACTGTGTGTCGGCGACATCGGTTCCATCGTCCGGCCGCGAGCGCAGCAACGCGGACTCGGCGAGTTCGAGCTCGTACTGCGCGATCTCCCGCTCAAAGCGGGCGGCGTTGACCTGCTCCCGGGCGGTCCGCCAGAGCGTCACGGCAAGGTCGACCTCACGCTGCATCGCGGCACCGCGATCGGCGGCCTGCTGGACGCGGGCCATCTCGGATTCCGCGTAGTCAAGCTCAGCGTGGGCGCGTTCGAATTCGGTATCGGTCCGCCGCACCGCCGCCTCGGCCCGACGGACGCGGGCTTCCGCCTCAGCGACCTGGCGGGCGTCGAGCAGTGTCGGGTCGGTCGGATCAATCCGCGCGATGACGGTCTGGCCCGCTTCAACGGAATCGCCGGCTCGAAGGAGAATGCGCTGCAGCCGCCCGGCAAGCGGCGCCGAGACGATGTACTTGTCACGGATTCGCGTCCGGCCGTCGTCATCGACCGTGACCCGCATCGACGCCCGGTCAACCGCGGCCGTCTCGACTGGTACGGGCTGGGGCATAAACGCCCAGACGAGCGCCCCAAGAACGGCCAGCACGGCCATGATGCCGACAATTCGTGAGACCATTCGCTTCATGCGGGCAGTTCCTTCGTCAATGGTTCACGTGCCGGTCTTGAGCGTCTCGACGAGGTCCAGCCGATCAACGCCCCGCCGAACGATCAGCGCCGAGGCGACTGTTGCGACGAGCACCGTCGCGGCCGCCATGGCGTAGGTGGAAGGCGCAATAACCAGCGGCAGTTGAAGGTCTTCGGTGTCTAGTGCGACGATGGCGAGTTCCGCGAAGATTCGGCCGATGACCAGCCCGATCGGGATCGCCAGCAGCGTCAGTATCGCTAGCTCGCCGAACAGGATCGCTGAGACTTCACGCCGCGTAAAACCGATTACGCGGAGCGTTGCCAGTTCGTGGCGGCGTTCGGCGAAGGTGATCCTCGCCGCGTTGTACACCACGCCGACGG
>SLJD01000052.1 GCA_007135295.1 Phycisphaerales bacterium | reverse complement strand
TTCGAGGTCAATGTCGCCGGTCGCTGACCAGGCGGCCCGCTCGCCGGCGGGATTGTTCGACGCGGACCTCGCCCGGCCAGCCAGATGCTCGACGTCGACACGGCCGGGCCGCAGCGTCAGCCGCGAATCGGAATCAAACGTCGTCTCAAAGACGCCTTCATCGCGCATCAGGCGGACGTCGTGTGGCTGGAGCGTCAGTTCGAGCAGCCGCGGCGCATCGCCGCGGGCGGACTGGTAGGCGAGGTCCGCGGTGAACGTGCCCTCGATCCCCAGGTTGCGGATGTGTTCAAGCAATTCGTTCTGCTCGGCGATGTGAAGAATCTCATCGACGAGCGGCGCGTCGAACCGGCCATCCGACCATCGCGTGTGCAGCCGCCAGTGTCCGCCGCCGTCGCCGTCCGCCTGGTCATCCGGCGACCAGCCGCCGTCGAGCTCGAGCACGCCCGCGGACTGAGCCGGTGTGTGCAGCGACATCGCCAGATGGTCGAAGCGAACCTCGCCTTCGGCAAAGATGAGCGCCCCGCCCCGCGGCCGGACAACGATCGGCCGGCCCTGCACGCGCAGGTGGAGTTTGCGCGGCTGAAGCTGGACCTGATCAAGCACGATCGCATTGCCGTCGACACCGAGCACGAGCGCCGCATCGAACGAGCCGTCCGGCTCGTACCGCGACCACAGTTCGTCGAGCATCGGCGCAGCCGGGCCGGCAAGGTCAAGCAGGTCACGTTCGAGCAGCAGTTCCTCGACATGCAGTTCCATCGCCGCCGACACCGGACGCCGGACCGTGTCGATGGCGCCGCTCATCCGCACCCGCTGATCGCCGCGCCGACCCGTGACTTCCATCACGTCAATTTCATCAGGCGTGACGCGCCACCGTCCAGCGAGACTGTCGAGGTCGAACCCGCCCGGCCAGGTCAGATCGTGCTGGCCGATCACTTCCGTCAGATGCGGGCCGAGCCGGGCCGAGCCGTCGGCGAGTTCGGCGGTGAAGTCGTACCGCGTGCGGCCGAAGTCATCGTCGTAATAAATCCGCCCGTCATAATCGAGTCGGCCGGTGAGTTCGATCCGCCGCAGCAACGCCGCCGGCGCGGACCATGGCGAGACGTCCGACATGTCTTCCCCGTCCGGCTTCACGCCCGGTTCGAATTCCGGCGGTTCGAATTCCGACGTTTCAACATCGCCAGCGTCCCCGCCGTCGCCCCCGTCATCGCCCGGAATCGCCGCGAGCAGCAGGTCGTTGACAACATCGTTCCCGACCGCGACGTGCAGGTCCGTATGCACCCGCCGCCGGCCATCGCGGTACGGCAGTCGGATCTCACCGGTGAACACTCCGCGTCCGCCGGTCGGCGTCAGGAACTCAATGCCGTCATATTCGTCATCTTCGCGCAGGGTGACGCGGTCAGTCGTCCAGTCGATGACGCCCGAGGTCAGCCGCAGCGGGTAGGCGAACGACTCATGCATGAGCGTCGCGTGGTGGATCGTGGCGGATCCGGTCGTTTCCATCGCCTTACCCGGGCCCGGGTCGCGGTGAACGTTCAGATGGACATCAATCCTGGCGTCGAGGTCAAACGGGCCGTGCTCAATAAGCCGGTCAAGGCGGGCGAGTTCAGCGCGAAGCGCATCGGTGGAGGGGGGAGGAGGCAGGCGACCATCGTCGTCCCGATTTTCCTTGTGGTGGCTTTCCTCGTCCTGTTTTCCATCGTTCTGGCTTTCGTCTCCCCGGTTCTCCTCGCCCGGCGCTTCATCCGCCCCACGATCCGCCAGTTCATCGAGCACGACAAGGCGGCGCTGCCGGGCCTGTCCAATTGCGTCGCCATCGACCCAGATGCCTGCTGCCCGGAACCGCTCGGCCGCGTCGCGATCGATAATCGCGTCCATCACGTTTCTGGCCCGATCGGGCAGCGTATCGCGCAGTTCGTCGTTGATCGGCAGCCCGCGAACGCGAACGGACAGGTCCACGCCCGGGTCGGCCTGTGCGAGAAACTCGCCGTGCATCGCGATCGATGCGCTGCCGCGCTCGTCCGGCATGGCCCGCGGCCCCCTGGCAGAGAGCGCATGCACGGTGACGACTTCCTCATCAAACGAAATTTCCGCGCGAACATTGCGCAGCGGGTACGGAAACGCTGGAAACGCGCCGGCCGCGTCGGTGATTTCCGCCACACCGCTGGCCGCGATCGGCTGCGGCTCGCTGTCGGGGTCATCCACCGGCTTGCGGGACACGTCGATGCGGCTGGTGACACTCCACGTCTCCAAGCCGAGGTTCTCCAGCGCGCGGGCGACCGGCGCGGGCAGTTCCACCGGTCGGCGGCCGCCTTCCGCGTCAGCCCGGCGTTCGAATGAGCGTATCTCCAGCGCCATCTCGAACGCGGCCCGTTCAATCATCTGCCGCACCCACCGCTCAGCATCGGGGAAGATCGGCCCGGGCAGGGCGTCGACCTCAAGCGTCAGGCCAAACGGCACTGTCGCCGTCGCCTCGTCCTCGGTGCTGACCAGTTCACCGTGCAGTTCTGACAGCCGCAGATGCTGCGGATCAATGCGCGCTTCGCCGGCATCGACGTGCAGGCGCGGCCGACCGCGGGCGGGCTCGATGCCGTCGTCGCCAAGCCACACCCAGAACTCCGGCGTGTCGATGGGCAGAGTCATCGTGACATCAGCAATGCGCATGCTCATTTCGACGAGCCGGCCGCGCTTCGTATGGACACGCACCTGCTCGACCCGGCCCGAGGGGTCCGCCTGATCCCACCACACGCCGATCTGCTGCGGGATCATTGATCGCACCGACTCGTTCAGCACCAGGCCGTCGACGTTCCAGTGCGATTCGAGCGTTTCAGTGTGCCAGCGGCCGACGATCCGAAGGCGCCCGGCCTGGTCCGTGCCGGAGCCCGTGGGATCGCCTTCGCCCGCGTCCGCGCCGGCCGCCGTGTCGAGCGCGTCTTCCAGGGCGAATTCGATCCACGGCGAGTCATCCGCGGCCCGCTGCATTGAACCGGCCAGCCGCCGCTCGCCCTTGAGTTGCCAGCCCCTATCGCCGACCGTGCCGTACTGCACTGTCAGGTCGCGGACGTCGATCGGCGGCGGGGGCTGGTCGACTTCCGGGCGGTCGATCGGCCGGAGTCGCGCCAAGATAAACTCACCCGGTTCGTCAGCCGCTTCCGCCAGCCGCGACCTCAATCTTTCCTCAAGCGTTTGCGACATGCGCGCAACCTCCCGTGAAGCCCTAAAGACGCTCTCAGCTCTTCGCGTCCCGCATATCCGCGGGCGCGGGGCGTATGCCTCTGTTCTGAAACTCCGTCAACTCGCTAATCACATGCTCGACGTCCAATCCATCCTCATTGTCCATGAGGTCGTACACCACCGCCTCTAGCATGCCGACAATGGCGGCGGCGGCGATGCGCGTATCCAACGGCCTGACCGCCCCGATGGCGATGCCAAGTTTCAGCGCCGCCTCCGTCCGACCGCGCGCATACTCATAAAAATCCTTAATCAAGCCGCTTATCTCCGGGTCGTGGTTGTTCGCTTCTCGAACAATTATGTGCCCCAGCTTCTTGTTCTCCACCAGCAGAGCGGCCACCTTCC
>SLJD01000421.1 GCA_007135295.1 Phycisphaerales bacterium | reverse complement strand
GGCGAACAGCGCCGCCACGGCCGCCCAGGCGAGCAGGCATCGCGTCAGTGCCGCCGTCCGCATGCATGATGGCGGAGCGGTCAACGTCAGAGTCGTGAGCGGCATGGCGTCCCCTTCTTTCGTTGGAAAGACCCTGATTCACCGGCGGCAGGCGCGGAATCGCGCCCGCCATGAAATGGTATCACGCGACGTCGCCGGTCCAAGGCACCGCAGCGCGACGCCTGACACTTTCTGCCTGACATTTTTCTGCCTGACGTTTTTTCTGCCTGACATTTTTCTGATCGTTTCATTGCATCAGGAATGCGATTTTCGGTACGCTGGTACCCATGCCGTCACGCAGCGTGAGCGGGGCGAGCGGTTGATGACACGGAGCACCGCCTGAGGGAGCCAGAAACCATGCAGCACGCAGGAACCACACGAGCCGGCCGGGCAGCCGGCATCATCGCCGCCATCGGCGCGACGACCATCGCCCAGGCCGATTGCGACTGGATCGCCACGCCCGGCGTCGACGCGGGGAACGGCGCCGTCAACGCGATGGCCGTCTACGACGCCGGCAACGGACCGGCGCTCTTCGCCGCCGGCACACTGCACGGCAGCGCCGGCAACGAACTCGCGCAGTGGGTCCCCGGAGAAGAGCCTGGCGACGGAGCGTGGCAACGGACGCCGTTTCAATCGGGATTCACCTCCGTCAACGCCATGGCGGTCTACGACGGGGAACTCTACATCGGCGGCACGTTCGCTTTCGCCGGCGGCGAGACGGCCAATCGCATCGCACGGTGGGACGATAACACCTGGAACACCGTCGGCGGCGGGGTCAGCGGAATTCGCGTTGAGGCCATGGTCGTCTATGACGGCGCGCTGTACGTCGGCGGGGAGTTCGATAACGCCGGCGGTGTGGACCAGACGAGCGGCATTGCACGGTGGGATGGCGACGAGTGGTCCTCGGTGGACGGCGGGCTGTCGAGCGGCGAGGTCCGCTCACTTGCCGTCTATGACGACGGCGACGGCGAGGGCGATGGCTACGGCGAGGCGCTCTACGTCGGTGGCAACTTCCTGAACATCGGCACTTCAGAAGCGGACAACATCGCCCGGTGGGACGGTGAAGGGTGGTCTTCGGTCGGCGACGGCGGCCTCGGCGTGAACATCGATGTGACCGCGCTGACGTCCTTCGATGGCTCGCTCTACGCCGGCGGCAACTTTCGCGAGGACGTCGACGGCGAATCGGAAATGCGCGGCGTCGCCCGGTGGGACGGAGATGCGTGGTCCTACCTCGGCGAAGGCGTCCTGGACGACCCGCACACAGGCACCATCGTCTACGACATTGCCGGCTACCACGATCAGGACGGCGAGCCGGTCATCATTGCCGCCGGCCGGTTCACCGAAGCCGGCGACGGCATGCCGGTCAACCACATCGCCCAGTGGGACGGCGACAAGTGGTCAGCGCTCGGCGACGGCCTTGACGGCACCGCGCAGGTGCTCATGACCTACAACGACGGGCACGGCGAAAGCGTCTTCGTCGGCGGAACGTTCACCCATGCCGATGGCGTCGAGTCAGACGGCGCCGCGCGGTGGAACTGCCCGATCAGCGGAGCGGCGCCGCCCGATCCTTCCAAATCCCTCGTTGAAGCGGAGCCCGCGTCGATCACGGGATACGGCGGCACCGCGACCGTCACCGTCACGCCGCACGACGCCGCGGGCGAAAAACTTGGCGACGGACTTGATGTCCAGATCACCGCCAACGCCGGCGACTGGCTTGACGATGTCAACGACGAAGGCGACGGGACGTACACCCGCGATCTGCTCGCTCAAGGCGGCGCCGATGGGCAAGCCGTCATCACCGCCGTCGTTGAAGGCGTGACGCTTGCGCAGTCGCCGACCGTGAACTTCGTCCCGGTGCATCCCGGCAAGAGCAGCATTGAGATCGCCTCGAGTTTCACCCTGCCCGGCGGGCAGGTTGACGTCACCGTCGTGCCGCGTGATGGCGACGGCCAGATCGTCGGCTCCGGGTTCGCGGTCGATATTCACACCACGCGCGGCTCGCTCGACGGCGAAGTGACCGACCACGGCGACGGAACGTACACGCAGACGCTGAATCTGCCCGATCCCGGAACCGCGACGCTGACCGCCACCGTCGACGGCATGCTGCTCGACGCGGCGGCGTCCGTCACCGTCCTCGATCCGGACGACTTCGGCGAGGTCGCCGGGATCGATCAGCACGGCCATCCGGTCGGGTACCACTCGATCCAGGACGCCGTCGACGCGGCGGATGTCGATGGCCTGCTCGCGGTGCTCGTCGGCCCGGGCGAGTACGAGGAAACCGTGCTGGTCGACGGCGTGACCGACCTGACGATCGAAGCGATCGCAGCCAGCGAGCCGGCGGTGATTCGCGGCATCGTCTTCAGCGACAGCCAGGCCGTCACCGTCCAGAATCTGCACATCGTCAACAGCCCCGGCGACGGCATCCGGATGCTCGGCCGCAACAACGCCAGCAGCAGCATCGAACTCGACCACCTGCGGATCGACTCAGCCGGCGGGCGCGGCATGCGGATCGATCAGGACAACCATGACATCGTCCTGAGCAACGTCGAGATCCTCAACAGCCAGAACGACGGCATCCGCATGGATCGCCACGTCACCGATGTGCTCATGACCGCCAGCGTCATCACCGGCAACATCGGAAACGGCGTGCGCATCCGGCGCGACAGCAGCGGCATCCAGCTCATCGGCAACACGCTCGCGGGCAACGGCAAAAACGGCCTCCGACTCGACCGCGACGTCGCCCTGCTCATCGAAGCGAACGACATCCTCAACAACGGGGCGTCGTCCGGCGGCGGCAACGGGTACGGCATCAACCTGCAGCGCAGTGGGCGCTGGGGCAGCCCGCATCTGATCACCGTCATTCAGAACACGTTCGACGGCAACAACGGCAACCCGCAGCCCAACCGCTCGGATGAGCACATCCGCAACTACGACCAGATGTTTGACGACAACGACGATCAGCCGGGCTATTGATCCCGCAACGCTGACCGGTCAACGATCGCCACCCACACGCCCCGGCCCCGCGCCGGGGCGTTTTCGTTGCCCGCTGCGAGCACGCGACGCCGCCTTCTCGCCCCCCCTTCTCACGAGCCGGAGGACTGGCTTGCGCGGGCCGAGCCGTGGCCGAACCGGACCCGGGTCCGGCTGGAATATCCGGGACGGGTGGCTTTCGGGTCCGCGAGGCAATAAAATGCGGTAATCAGGCGTTGTTCCGATGAGCAGCCGCGCGCTGCGACCGTTTCTTTGACAATTGGGGCCGACAGGCATCGACCGGACAGGGAAGGCTTGTCGTCGCGTGCCGTGGAGCATCCATGCCACGTAAAAAGGATGCAACACCTATAACTGCCAACACGCAGTACTCACTCGCGGCGTAAACTCGCTGCGCGACTCACCTTTGACGCCTGATAGGGGGTGAGTCGACGATCATCGGGCTGGCTCCGAAGGGCTGACAGACCCCGGAGGAGTGAGACCTTTGTCTGTCTGGCCCGTGCTGACGCGGTCGTTGGCGGCAGCATGGGCGAGATCAAAGCAACGACTACG
>SLJD01000056.1 GCA_007135295.1 Phycisphaerales bacterium | reverse complement strand
TCGCGGGTCGCGTGGTCGAATGTTGCTGGCTGGTCCGCATGGTCACGCTCCGGATCCGACGAATTCAGGACGACAACGCTCGTCGCGGATATCGTACACCCGACCGACGCGTTTCGACACGAACCCAATATTCTTCAGACAGGTTGACATGACTCAGGACGAATCCAACAAGCTGCACATCGACTCCGACTGGAAAGCCGAAGCCCAGGCGGAGAAAGAACGCCTCGCCCAGAAGGAAGCCCAGCGCAGCCAGGGCGAAGAGTCCGGGCAGGCCGGCCAGGGGCAGTTGCCCGAAGCCGATTTCCGCGGGCTTGTCGGCCTGCTCGCCACGCAGGCGATCAGCGGCCTCGGGGCGTTCGGCGACCAGGAAGGCGGCCGCGTGATGATCGATCTTGAAGGCAGCCGCTTCTACATCGATCTGCTCAGCGTCCTTGAAGAGAAAACCAAGGGCAACCTGACCGACGAAGAGTCCAAGGAACTCAGCGGCGTCGTCTCAGAACTGCGCAACCGATACGTTGAGATCTCCAAACTCGCCGCCGCTCAGGCTGCGGCCCAGGGTGGACAGCCGGGCGGCGGACAGCCCGGAGCCAGCGGGCCGGAACAGCCCGGCGGTGGCAGCGGACCGGTCATCCCCGGCACCTGACCGGCGTCGATGTTCCACAGGCCCCGGGGATCCTGGAACTGCCGCCAGGCACCGGGTATCCCGGATGCCACTTCGAGACGCGCTCCGCCCGCTCGGCTCCGCGCACAATCGCGGTCATCGCCGAGGCCGGGCCGGGTGCGTCATTTTTTCTGTGTGAGTTACGACTCGCCTTCAGGCGGGGTCGACGGTGCGTCCGGCACACGCACCGCTGTGAAGTACTGCAGCGATCGGCCGAACAGCAGGTTCACCACCGGCGGGTACAAGTTCATCGCTGCCCGCTCCTCGACCACGGTCAAACCGTGGCGGTTGCGCACCGCCGCCCATTCATCCGGCGAGTGGTAGCGGTACAGGCATTGCACGCCGTACGGCGCGTTCGCGGCCCAGTCGATCAGACTCACCCTCGCCTGGGCGAGCGGGCCGCTGATCTGGTGGTCCTTGATGATGACCAGCCGCCGCGAAAGCCGCACGCATTCAGCGATCGCGGCATCGGGATCGTCAATGTGATGCAGCACGTCGGCGATGATGACGACGTCGAAGGTGTTGTTGTCGAACGGCGCTTGTCCGCCATCGTAGCCGACGACGTCGATCAGCTCCGGGGAACGGCGGTGCGTCTCCAGCCCCTTGACGTTGACGCCCTGCGGCCGCTGCGGGTGATCGAGAATCGATCGGCCGAGTTCGCCGAATCCGCAGCCGACATCGAGTACCGCGTCATCGGCGCGCAGATGCGGGACGATCGCTTCGGTCAGCACTCGCAGCCGTGAGGTGTAGATCGGTTCATGCAGGCGTTTCATCAACGGGCGGATCACGCGGGGGCTCCTTCGCGGAAGTGACTCAGCCGGGAACGGATTCACCGGCCCGAACCGCCGGCAGGTACACCGTCACGAACGAAATGCTGAATTGGATCGTTGCGAGTGCCAGCGCCGCAACCCACCCCATCAGCCGCGGCGATCCGGCCCCGCCCGGCGGCGTCGCGAGCGAGGCGAGCCAGATCAGCCAGATCAGCACGACCGGTTCAAAATATCGCTGCCACGCCTGGCTGTTGAACGACTGCGCGAGCACAAATCCAAGCCCGGTCAGCAGCAAGAGCATCGCGCTGCCGCCCCGGCCGGCCTTGTTCGCCGCCCGGACCATCAGTGCCAGCACCGCAGCGCCGATTCCCGAGAGGACAACGATCAGCAGCGATCGGTCCGCGACGGCCGGCGTAACGCGGACGGCTTCCCACATCGGCCCGCCCCACCGGCCGGCGTCGGCGTTGAACGCGGTCGGCCAGATCAAGGCGACGACCACACCGGCCGCAGTCGCCACCCCCGCAATTACGACGGTCTGCCGACGTATGCACAGTGTCGCGTCATTCCGCTCGACCAGTGTGCTCCACGTCCACGGCAGGTAGAACACGCCAAACGCTCCAACAAGGGCGAGCGCGAAGCCGTACGTCGAGGGGTTCATCCCGGCGCTGTGCAGGTCGCGGTATTGAGGCGGCATGAGTCCGCCCCACGCCATAACAAAGGCAGCGAGCACCGCAGCGGGTATTGCGGCTGATATCGCGAACGCCGCCGCCCGCCGCCACGAACCGCCGGGTTGACGGCTCGTGTTGCTGCCGCAATGGTCGCCGAGGATGGCGTCGTGTCGAAACACACGTGGAAAAAGTGTGCGAAGCGGCCCGACAAGTACGGCCAGGGCGAGCAGCGGGCTGATCGACCAGATGTGAATCTGCCGGATGCTCACGGCCGCCGCTGCGCTCAGCCCGCACCACACGCCGCGCCGCGCCGACGGCGGCATGAGCAGCGCCCCGCCGACAGCAATCACCACGCCGAGCAGCGCCACGTTGTCGGTCGTCAACCAGATCGCTCCGCTGATGACGTACTTCGAACCGAGCAGCGGCAGGACAAACGCTGCCGCCGGCCACGGCCCGGCAAGCCGCGCTGCGAACAGGAACACCGCCGCGATCAGCCCGGCGCTCAGCAGCATATTGATTGATTGCAAAACGCGCTTCGAGTCGGTCAGGTATCGCCTGACCCCTGCGAGGACGTAGTGGTACGCCGGTCCCGTCGCCGACTTGTAGTGCACCACATCCACGATCGGCCAGGTGTCGGCCATCGTTTCGATGACGGCGAGGTGGTACCGGTCCTGGTCGAACGCTTCACTCGTTCCCCCGCGCCCGGAGAGAATCACCGGAAACGTCAGCACGATCACCGCCGCCGCAAGCATCCACGCGATGCGCCCCGCCAACGGGCCGCTGTGATGACCGTCGGCCCCCTTGGTGGCGGTCGGCACCGTCACGGCCCGATCCCGTCCGATCGCAGGAAGAAGACGTCTTCGAGGAACTGCCCGACGCCCGGCACGTAGAGGATCGCCAGCGTGCCGGCGGCGAAAAGTACGATCGTCACGAGCACCACGCGGTCATGTCGCAGCGCCGCCAGCGGGCTGTCGGAAATGCCCGAACTCGCCCGGTAATAAAACCGGTGCACCGCGACGAGCACGAGCGGCGTCATGAGCGAGAACCCGATGGACCGCGGCCCGAAGAGTTTGTAGGTGTGTTCTGACAGCGCGTACATGAGATACGTCACCACGGCGAGCGTGGCGCTGATGCACAGCAGCCAGTTGAGTTCCAGGCGGTTGCCGTACCCCGCCACCGGCTTCCAGTCGCTCTCGCCGGCGACCTCGGCTGAAGCGATGTCGCACAGCCGCTTGATGAATCCGAGATACAGGCAGAGGAAGAACACGCACAGCAGCAGCCACGGGGAGATCTGCACCTCGATCGCGGCCGCCCCCGCCGCTGCCCGCAGCGCAAAGCCCAGGGAGATCGTCGCGACATCGACGAACATGATTTTTTTCAGCGCGAGGTTGTAGACGACCTGCATCACGCCGTAGGTCGCCAGCGTCAGAAACAGGTTGACGTTGACCGCCAGGCCAACGATCAGGCCTGCGAGGACAAGTCCCACG
>SLJD01000032.1 GCA_007135295.1 Phycisphaerales bacterium | reverse complement strand
TCTGCAGTATGCGGACAACACGCGGGCGAATTGCCTTGTGCTGACATTCATCAGCCGGGACCGGATGAACGTGGACTACTATCGTCACGAGCGCGTCGTGGTGGACCTTGGCGAAATCCATCGCGGCGGCGAGCATGAATGAAACCGTATGACGCACGCAGCAATTCAAACATCCGCCCGATGCCATGACGCCTTGTTGCGTCCCGAGGATCGAAGAAACCGACGAGGCCGTTCGACCTGATGCAGTTGTATCCCGTTCTGTTGCTGGTGGTGATCATCGCCCATGACACGGGGGTGCGTCTGTTCTCATGGGACGACGGGGCGACGCTCGGAACAGTGACGGTCGGGCCGGGCGCGATCACCGGCGCGACGTGGGGATGGATGGGGCTGATTCTGCTCGCGGCAGGGCTTGTCTTTCAGCGCACTCGCCGGCACATGGGCGGGTATTCGGCGGTGGGGGCGCTCATGCGCGCGGAGCGCATCATGCGCTGGGCACGGATGTCGTTTATCGCCGGCTTCGCCGTCGCGGTGCTCTGTCTGGGCTGGCTGGAGGCGGTTCGATCGGTGACGGGAAATCTCGTACTGGTCGACGAACTGATCGCGATGAGCCCGGTGTTCATCGCCCTGGCATTGGCGTGGTGGCTGTTCTACCCGATCGACATGCACGTGCGGTCGGCGATGATCGTGCGGAGGCTGGACGAAGGCGGGCCGATCTACCCCATGCCGAGTCGGCCGCGGTACGTGCTGCAGCAGTTCCGTCTGCATGTGCTCATGCTGCTCGTGCCGATTCTGCTCATTCTCGGCGCGTCGCAGACGATCGCGCTGCTCGCCCGGCATGTCGGCGAGGGCCGGTGGCCGCAGTGGATCGTCGAGGTGTCGACGCTTGTCGCGGCGGCGGTCGTGTTCATCTTCGCGCCGTATGTCGTCCGCCTCGTACTTGATGTCAAGCGGTTGCCGCCGGGACAAGTCCTCGAAGATCTGCATGCCATCTGCCGGGAGCACGGTGTGCGGCTGCGCGGCGGTCTGGTGTGGCTGACCGGCGGAAACATGATCAACGCAGCCGTGATGGGACTGTTCGGCCCGATGCGGTACATTCTCGTGACCGACGCCCTGCTCGACCTGATGAACCGCGAGCAGTTGAAGGCGGTGTTCGCACACGAGATCGGCCACGTCCGGCGGCATCACATGCTCTGGATGGCGCTGTGCCTGATCGCCAGTCTTCTGCTCATGAGCGTGGTTGTCGATGCCGGCTTCCTCGCACTGACCTCGCTTGGCGTGCAGACGGGATTGATGACCATGCAGTTGATCGCGATGCTCGCAGCACTCGGCGGGGCGCTGCTCGTGTTCGGCTGGGTTTCGCGGCGGTTCGAACGACAGGCCGACACGTTCGCCGTCCAGCACCTCACGACGAATCCCCCGCGCCCGGCGGAAGACGCCTCCCCCGCCCCGGCCCCTCGAGAAGGCGGCGCGGAGAAACCTGCTGAACAAGCACCCGCGATGGACCCGACTGTTTCAGAGCACACCGGCCGCACGGGTACTGAAAGGGCGGATGGTAAGATCGAATCGGCAGCGGATCAGCGTTCAGCGAATTCGCCGCGCGATGGGCAGGATGCGGCAGGTTCATCGCCTCCGCCACATCGCCGGGACGTCATCGCCCCGCACGCGGTAAGCGCGATGGCCACCGCGCTGCACACCATTGCCCGGGTCAACGGCGTTGACCCGGAGCAATCGAGCTGGCGACACGGGTCGATCGGGTGGCGCACGCGGTATCTGCAATCGATCATCGGTCGGCCGATCAATCACCTCGAGATCGATCGCATCGTCAGCCGTATCAAACTCGCCGCGCTGTGCATGCTCGTCGCGTCGCTGACGTACTCAGCGTGGCGGGCGACGAGTGAGGACCCGGTGCCCGGTGGCGGGGCCGTCATCGCGACCTCGCCGAACGTCTGCGCGGTTGAATCCGCGGCGGCGATCTGCGGCCGGCGGCCAGGGTGGAGCCGGCGATGACGGATCATGCAGGGCGCCCGGTCGCGCCTGAACTGCCATTCGTCAAGATGCACGGGCTCGGCAACGACTTCATTGTCGTTCATGGCGACGGCGCGGCCGACGCGACGCCGCAGGAATTTCGGCGGTGGTGCGACCGCGCAACCGGGATCGGTGCGGACGGCGTGCTGGTCGTGCAACCCATCGATGCCGCCGCTGATCCGCCCTGCCTGGCGGTGCGGATCATCAACGCGGACGGCAGCGACGGGGGGATGTGCGGCAACGGGCTTCGATGCGTCGGCCGCTATGTTGTTGAGCATGGCCTGGTCGATGCCGCGTCGTCTTCGCTCGACGTGCGCATGGGCGGCCGGCCGGTGCGCATCGGAATCGTTGAGCGGCGCGGCGATGAGCCGTGGATCGTGCAGGTGGCGATGGGAGACGCTTCGTTCGGCATGGACGCCGTCGATGCTGACAGCCGGCATCTTGAGATGCTCGACGAGGTGACATGCCGGCTGCATGCCGGCGGCCAGGTGGTCGATGCACTGCTCGTCTCCATGGGCAACCCCCATGCGGTGTGGTTTGTGCCCGATGCGGGCGAGGTTGATCTCGGCGAGATCGGCCCGGCAATCGAGCACCATCCGGCGTTTCCGCGCGGCATGAATCTGCAGGTCGCGATGGTGCTTGATCGGACGCGCATCGACGTGCGGACGTGGGAACGCGGGGCGGGGCGTACGACCGCGTGCGGCTCGGGAGCGTGTGCGGTTGTGGCCGCGGCGATGCGCCGTGGGTGGGTTGAGCAGATGGTCGATGTATCGCTGCCGGGCGGTGTGCTGACCGTGCAGTGGGACGAGGGGGACGGCCTGGCTCTGATCGGCGAAGCGGCTGCCGTGTTCACCGGACGCATGACGACCGCGTTTTCGCCACGCCGCGGGAACATGTCTGCAGGCTCGGGTGACGCCGCCAGGGTGCGATAATCGCGTGGCGGTATGTGCGGGATGTTCGGCTCAGTGAAACTATCGCGGTGTCGCACGACCGGCATGGTCTGCCGCGTCGGTGCAATCGGCCGATTGCCGGCACGGTTCATCCCGTGGGGGTGGCCGGTTCGATTCGATCGGCCGATGCCGATTGCATGAGCGAGTCGCACGGGGCCCCCACGGGGCACATGAACCTGCAGCAGATCGCTGACGGTCAGACCGGGCCGGGCGAGCCATCGCCGCGCCGGCCGCGGATGATCGGGTTGCCGTTCTCGTGGGGGGCGCACCTTGTCATCATGGTGGTGACGGTGACGTATCTTGCGATCGAATGGCGGTACAACATCCGCCTCATGCAGATCCTCGGTGATGCGAACCTGCCGACCGATGCCATGGATTCGTATGCCTTGCTCGGCCGGGTGCTGGCGGCGTTCGGGCTGACGTGGGCGCTGCTTCGGCCGGTGGCGGCGCTGACGCGGGGAGCGGCGACGCAGTTGCTCGTGTTCGGCGGCATGTGGGTCTGCGTGCTGTTCGGCCTGAACATGGCGCATAACGCGCTGGCCGAGGGGGTCGACACGCCGGAGGCGCGGCGGTCGGCGATGGCGACGTTTCAGTACCGCCAGGACCTGTTGGCCG
>SLJD01000363.1 GCA_007135295.1 Phycisphaerales bacterium | reverse complement strand
CGCCTCGAAGTCCGGCGCGTCAGTCGCCAACGTCTGTTGTTGCATCATGCTCTGTGCCACGGTCCCAATCTCCAGTTCCGGTCGCTGAATTCGGCGGGCACGTCGACCAGGACTTCGCCGACGTACTCTGAATGCGGCGATCGTTCCACCGCCACCTGCAGCGTATCCCTTCGCCACCCCGCGGTCGAGGCAAACTCATGGCAAACAACACTTTTGCCGATGCTGCATGTCAAACCAGTTAAGGCAGGTCAGCAGGCACGAACAACCCGGCGCATTCATCCGATTGATCTGCTGTTACGTACCTCAGACGGCGAGCGTGACAGGGATCACTCTCGGCATCGTGTGCCGGAGGCACGCAGAGGTTGTGGTGCGTCCAAAGACCGGGTCCGGGTCCATTCCCCGGATGTCCCGCTCTGTGTCTGAGCACCACAAGCGCGTCCGTTCGACATCTTTGACAAGCCATGGTCTCCATCAGATCACTCAGCATCCGCCGGATTTTTCTTCGCGGCCTGATCGTGCTCATCCCGATCATCGTCACGATCTACGTCATCGCAGCGATCATTCAGGCGGCGGAAGCAACGTTTGGCGCCCCGCTCCGGGCCACCCTGCCCGAGGATTACTACTTCCCCGGCATGGGCGTCGCCGCAGCAGTGGTGCTGATCTTCGCGTTCGGGCTTCTGCTGTACGCATGGTTCGTCCGCTCATTCGTTCGCATGGCGGAGCGCGGCCTCGAATCGGTCCCGCTCGTCAAGAGCCTTTATGCGGCGATGTCCGACCTGCTGTCGTACATCCGCGAGTCCAGGACTCAGGACCACAGCCAGGTCGTCCTCATCCGCATGTCGCCGCACATGCAGTTGCTCGGCCTGGTCACACGCGAAGACATCAGCGATGTCACGCATGAAGGGCCCGGCGAGGACGACCGCCAGCGCATGATCGCCGTCTACATGCCCATGAGTTACCAGATCGGCGGCTATACCGTTTTCATCCCCCGCGCCGCCGTCAAACCCATCGACATGCCGTTCGAAGACGCCATGCGGTTCATCCTCACCGGGGGCGCCGGCGGGAATCAGAAACTCATCGAGTATGAGCTGCGCGGCATCGAGGAGGAACTGGAGCCACATGAGGGGAAGGAAGAGCAACGCGGTGAGACAGGTGAGTCATCGTCCGGCGCCGCCTCACCCAAGACCAATGTGGCTGCTGTCGAACCGACAAGTGACGACGATCCCTCCCAAGTGCGTCCACCGATTGCCGTTCCCACTCCGCAGCGCAATGAATCGCCCGGCTCGACCGACCGCCCGAGCCGCGACTCCCACTGATCACTCATCAACAAGCACGCTGATCAGTTCCCGCATCCTGCCGAGGCGCTATGCCCCGCCGTCCTTCGCGCGCTCGATCAACTGCCGGAGTTTGTCCTTGGGCAGAATGCGCTGCACCTGTCGGCCTTTTCCCACGACCTTCTCCCCCTCGTCGCGCACATGACGGGCGATGACGTCACACACGAGCGTCGTCGGGCCGAGTTCGACGGCTTCGGCCACGACACGCACCGTTCCACCAAGCGGGGCCGGCGCGACATGGTCGATCGACAGATGCGAGCCGATGCCTTCTTCATGCGCCTCAAGGTGCGGGGCAAGCACTTTCCGAGCGGCAATTTCCATGTGATGGGCCATCGACCACGTCGAGTACACCCGGTGCACGACCACCCCGTCGAACGCCGGGCACATGTCCTCGGTGACGGCAACCGTCACATCCGCCGCATTGCCGATCTGAAGCGTGTCCTTCATGCGTGCAGTGTACCGGCCGGCAATGAAACGCATGCCGCAACCGGCCGGCCATTCGGTCGCGGCCCCCGCTGCCCCGGCCGTTGTAGAGGACAGCGACGTCAGCCTTTGAGCCGGGCGGTCACCTCGGCCACCCGCCGGGCGATGTTCTCGACGGCCTGGCGGTGATTGTCATCGGTCAACTGCCCGTTGTCGTCGAACACGTCGCCCGCCCGCGCGACGGCCTGCTGCTCCGGCAGGACGAGCACCTTGATGTTGCCGAGAATCGCCCGCAGGTGCACCAGCCCGCGCAAGCCGCCGAGGCCGCCCGGCGACGCGGCCATGAGACCGGCCACCTTGCCGTCGAAACAGGCCAGCGGCTTCTCCCCTTCCACCGGCCGCGAGACCCAGTCGATCGCGTTCTTCAGCACGGCGGGGATCGAACTGTTGTACTCCGGCGAGGAGATCAGCAGCGCATCGTGCGCAAGGAACAGATCCTTCAACTGCTGCGCGTCATCCGGGAGGCCGTGCTCCGATTCAAGATCGCCGTCATAAAGCGGCAGCGGATAATCCGCCAGATCGACCACCGTGACGTCCGCGCCGGCGGATCGGGCGGCGTCCGCGGCCAGGCGAACCAACTTCTTGTTCCATGAATCCTTCCGGGTGCTGCCGGCCAAGGCGAGTATGCGTGGCGTATTCACCGTCACGGCTCCTCAACATTCCACAGGTTGTTTTCTGATGTGATTCAACGCGGCGGATTGTACGGCCCCGCGCTGCGCCGCAAAACATCCGTTCAATCGGCCGTGAGGCAAGTCAGGCGCGAACAGGTAAGGAGGTCATTCCTGCTCACCGGCCACAGGCTTGTCGCCGCAGGCGTGACCGGTCTTACAGCCGTTGTCATTATCGCCGTTGCTGTCCGCATCACTGTCGTCGCGGTCCGCATCCCAAGCGAACTCACCGGACTCAACCGACCAGTCCGGCCCGAAGTAGCCCGTCGCCTGCACCGCCGACTCCCGGCGGCGCAGCACTTCAGGCGTAAAGCAGATGAAGTCCGGATACCCGACCCCTGAAACGAAGTACGGCAGCCGGTCCGTCGCCCGCATCGCCGCCGGCGTCGTTCCGCCGACCACCGCGACCAGCGAACGCGTGCAATCTTCGCGCGGCCGAACGAACAGGGACGCCAGGTCTTCGCCTTCAACCGCGCGGTCCTCGACACGCACGCCGTCGGATGAGACATCCACCGGGCTGTCTTCAAGCAGTTGCGACCATGCCCCATTCGTCTCCCGATTGCCGTACAGCACAATGCTCCGGTTCGGATGTTCATCCGCGTTGAAGTCCGTATCCGCCATCACGTCAAACGCGCCGTTACCGCGGTACCAGAACACCTCAGCGTCATAGGTCGCCTTCCTCCGGGCCCACTCGTTCGCCTCATCACTGCCCTGCGTGCCGTAGACGAGCAGCGCGTCATGATCGAACGCGGCCTTGAACGTGCCATACCGCTGCGGGCCCTTGTCTGAGTCATCCGGCGGGTCCGCAGCCGACCATTCGCCGTCCGCCTGCTCGCGGATCAGGTGCAGTTTCCCGTCTTCATCCGGCCGGGCATCTTCAATCGTGTGCTCATCGATCTCGATCGTCACCGGTTCACCCGGCTCGAAGTGGCTGAGGTCAAGCGTCAGCCGCCGGACGTTCTCGGTCTCGCCGCTGACAAGTCGCTCGTCAGCATCCTGCCGCAGATCGATCGAACTCATCTCCAGTATCCGGTGCTGATCAATGATCGTCGCCCAGCCGGACTGCGCGGAGATGCCCGGGTTCGATGTGTGGAACTCGATCGCCTCGCGGTCGGCCGG
>SLJD01000449.1 GCA_007135295.1 Phycisphaerales bacterium | reverse complement strand
CTCCGGCGAGGCCCCCGCCGCCGCGACCCGTGACGAGCGCAATCTTTCCGTGCTCATTCACGTGCTCGGGTTTTTCACTCTCTTCATCGGCCCGCTCATTATCTGGCTGATCAAGAAGGAAGAGTCGAAATACGTCGATCACCACGGCAAGCAGGCGCTGAACTTTCAGATCATGATCACGGCCATTCACGTGGCCTGCGCCGTTCTGAGCATGACCGTCATTCTCGCCGTGCTCGCTTGCCTGATCGTCCCGGCGGCGGTCATCGTCAGTCTGATTTTCAGCATCATGGCCGCGATGGCCGCCTCGAAGGGCCAGTGGTACCGCTATCCGCTCTCGCTTCCGCTGGTCAAATGACCGGGCGGCCGGCGGTTGGCAGCGGATTTTCCCGCCCGGGTGGACAAACGCACCCGGGCGGCGTCCAATGACCCCATGCCGCTGCTTACCGCCGAACAACTCGTCAAGAGCTATGGCAACCGGACGGTTGTCGATCGCGTCAGCTTCGACGTCGAGGAAGGTGAGATTGTCGGTCTGCTCGGCCGTAACGGTGCCGGGAAGACGACCAGCTTCCGGATGACGATCGGCATGATCGCCCCCGAGGGCGGCCGGGTGACCTTCCGCAATCGCGACGTCACCCATCTTCCCATGTACAAGCACGCCCTGGCCGGCATGGGCTACCTCAGCCAGGAGCCGAGCGTCTTCCAGAAGATGACCGTCGAGCAGAACCTGCTCGCCATCCTCGAAACGCAGCGCCTCAGCCGCCAGGAACGCAAACGCCGGGCCGGCGAGTTGCTCGACCAGTTCGGCCTGCGGCACAAGACGAAGGAACTGGCCAACACATGCTCCGGCGGCGAGCGACGGCGGCTTGAGATCGCCCGCGCCCTGATCACCAGGCCGCGGCTCATGCTGCTCGACGAGCCCTTCGCCGCCGTCGACCCGCACACTGTCGAGGAACTGCAGCATGAGGTACGCAAGCTCGCCGACGCCGGGATCGCCATGCTCGTCACGGACCACAACGTCCAGCAGACGCTGCGCATCTGCGACCGCGCGTACATCATTCACGAAGGAAAGAATCTTCGCGAAGGCACGCCGCGCGACATCATCAACGACCGGATGGTTCGCGAGGCGTACCTCGCCTCAACGTTCCGTGGCGACGAGTTCGACGACCACCACCGCTCCCCGGGGGCGGCCGGACCGGACGCGTCGACAATGTTCTCATCCGGGCCCGCTTCACGATGATCAGCCGGATAGGCAGGCAGATCGGCTATACTTCTCTCATGGTGTGTGTTGCCCGCCGTATGACTTCGCCTGATTTCGTCCGGGCCGGTCGGTTCGTGCTCATCGCTGTGCTGGTCGGGCAGTTCGCGGCGATGGCGGGATGCGTCCGCCGGACGATCACCATCACGTCCGAACCCGAAGGCGCGCTGGTCTGGCTCAATGATCGCGAAGTCGGCCGCACGCCCGTGACGGTCGATTTTCTGTATTACGGCCGATACGACGTGCGGCTGCAAGCGGAAGGTTATCAGCCCAAGATGACGTCCGGTCGGGCGAAGGCGCCGGTGTGGGACATGGTCGGTGTAGACCTTGCAGCCGAACTCATCCCGACGGAGTTTCACAGCAAAGTTGAATGGCACTACGAAATGGAGCCGATCGATGATGATCCGGTCCATGTGATCGACCGGGCTCGCCGCATGCGCGACGAGCTTGACCCGGGCGGCCCACCAGCCGGGCCGTGATCGGCTCCGCAGACGAAAGGCCGGACGCATCGTGACAACGAACGGGTTATCCAGTCAGGGCACGGCCAGGATCCGGGCGGGGCGAGGTCCGTTGCGCCGGCTTGTCTTCCCCATTCTGATCCTGCTCGTCGCGGCAGCACTGTGGATGTTCGGCCGGCAGGATCAGCACGAGGATATCGAGCACGTCCGCCGCTACGTTCGTGAGCTTTGCATGGACGTTGCCGCCGGACGTGATATCGATGTGAAGCTGCGCGACAGCGACGCGCACGTGCGCCGGACCCTGCCGGATGTGCTCGAAAACATCATCCAGCCACCACTCGACCAGGAACTGACCGAATTGCGAGTACGGGTGCAGCCCGGGGACCATCGGGAACTCGGTGACGGGTCCGCCACCCACACCGCGATGATTGAGATCAACGACGTGCCGATGCTCGGTCTGCGTCTGTACGCCGAGGAACCCGCCCGGCGCGTCCGCGTGCTCGGGTATTGGCAGGTCGACGGCCGATACAACAGCGCTGCCGAGTGACCGCCTGTCGGCGTGGATTTTCAGGACGAATCAAACCGCCTGTCCATGGCCCAGGCCCGGGCGGTGGGCGAGCGATCTGTCCGGCCGGGGCTGCTTGCTCCGGGGGCGCACGTCGGTAGACTGTGGGGCTTCGACCCGACCGAATCAGTCTCTGGAGAATCCCCGTGGCCAAGACGTTCCAGTGTTCGATCGTCACGCCGACCGAAACCGTGCTCGATGACGAGGTGACCTACGCCAGTTTCCCCGCGTGGGACGGGCAACACGGCGTGATGGCCGGCGAGTCGCCGCTGCTGACGCAGCTCGGCCTGGGAACGCTGCGGCTGGACTTTCCCGAAGGCGGCCAGCGGTGGTTCCTGCTCCGGGGCGGATTCGCCCAGGTTCATCCCGATGGTGTGACGTTGCTGACCGATGAGGCGATCCCGGCCGAGTCCCTGACCGTTCAGCAATCCGAGCGTGAACTGTCCGAAGCGATCGAAACGGTCAAGTCGGCGTCGACCAACAGCGACGAGGCCCATGAGGCCCAGCAACTCGCCTACGCCAAAGTTGCCCTTGCCCGCGAGGCAAGCAAACATATCTGAAGCTGCAGGACCGGGTTTCGTAAACGGGCGTCGTTCGCCCGAAACCGACACGTTCAGATCGGGGCGATGTGATGATGAGTCAACAGCAGCAGGCAGCCCCTCCGGACGCCGCCACCGATCCCGCATCCGCCGCACCGCAAGACATCGCTGCTGAAACGGCGGAGGACGCGCCGTCGTCTCAAACGCCGCCCGATACGCCGGCTGACGGAGAATCGGGCTCAACGTCTGACGGCGGCTCGGCCCACGATCCCGGTGATGCAACAGATGGATCCGCCGATGACAGCGGTCACGACACGGGTGGCGACGACGCCAATGCCCCCGCCGACGGAGCCGGCGAGCCGTGCGATGACTGGCCGCTCGCCACACGCATCGAAGCCCTGCTTCTGACGTCGGACCGGCCGCTGTCGACCGGGCGGCTCGGGGAATTGCTCGGCATCGAATCCAAGGGCCAGGCCAGGCGCATCAAAGAGGCAATTGCCGAACTGAATGAAGCGTACGAGCAGACCGGCCGTTCGTTCCGCGTCGAGCAGATAGCCGGCGGCTGGCAGTTCTACACCGTGGAGTCGCTCGGCCCGCTTATGACGCGTCTGCACACGCAGCGGCAGTCCAGCCGGCTCAGCCAGGCGGCGATGGAAACGCTGTCGATCATCGCCTACCGCCAGCCGATTCTCCGGGCCGAGATCGAAGCGATCCGGGGCGTGGCGTGCGGCGAGGTATTGCGCGGCCTTATGGAGCGGCGGTTGGTCAAGATCGTCGGGCGGGCGGAAGAACTCGGCCGGCCG
>SLJD01000460.1 GCA_007135295.1 Phycisphaerales bacterium | reverse complement strand
TTCCGAGGGGTGTTTGCGCTGAAGACCGTTTCTTCCGGGGGCATTTCTTCCGGGGGCATTTCTTCCGGGGGTGAGAAACCCGCGCCACGGTCAAAAAAACCGACAACCGGCCGAATCCACCTTGGGCGGGGGTCCCGTATTCCCGTCGGGAGAAGAGAGAGGTTGAGTCGGCGCCGTGCTCAGGTATGTGACCCCAGGGCCTGTCGCGGCGTCCGACTCGTCCGCTCCCTTCCGTCCGCCCCGGATTCCCCGGAACGATCCGGGACCGGAACGACGCGAACCGTTGCTGGCAGAGGGCTGGTCATGAACGCTTCCCGCAGCACAACCCCGACGGCGACGCGGCCGATTCGACGCCGGGTCGTCGACTTCGTCGCCGGGGGGGTGTGCGCGTCGCTGGTGACGCTCGCCACCGCAGCGGCCATCAGCAACGACGGCCCGTCGCCCGAGCGCACCGGCGAGCAGACGCGTCCCGCCGACCCCGCTGGTGTTGATGAAGGCGACACCCGCACCGTCACCGGGCAGGTGGTGGACCTCTACGAGTTCCTCGTCGGTGGTGCCGGGGCCGGGGCGGCCGACGGACAGGGAGTTGGACAGGGCGACGGACAGGGCGACGGACTCGGCGAGCCGGCGAGCGGTTCCCGCGATGAGTCGCCGTATTCCGGCCCGATCGGCCTGCTCGTGTTCGACGAGGACGAAGAAGACGAGCCGGATGACGATGCGCCCGCTCCGGGCGGCAGCGCGGCTGCGGTCGCCGAGGACGCCCGGATCATCGTCTTCGATCCGGCGAACGAGGACGCCCGGTCGATCTACTGGGAACTCCAGCAGATGATCGGCCGCACCGTGACGATGGAAGGCGCCCACCTTGAACGCAGCGGCATCACCGCGACCGAAGTCAGAGACCTGAAAGAACGTGACGGCGTCCGCTGAGCAGGCACGACAAGCCGCACACTGCGGCAGGACGGAACAGTTGAGGGTTTTTCAGCACGAAGACCGACCCGGCACCACCGGCGTGAACAGAAAACGGAGCAGCGAACGCAGCGGTTGGTTGAAGGAATGCGAGCTTTCGTGAATGGTCGGGGTTGCCGAATGCCGGGAGGCACCCCGGCCGTTTTTCAGAACAGCCGTTTTTTTAGAACACTGGAGGAGCATGATGACGGATCTGACCCGATTGATAATCAGCGTGTTCACCGCCGCCGCACTGGCCGGCGCCATCATGCTCGCCGTCCCCGGCTGCGAACAGGACGCCGGCGACCACCTCGAAGATGCCGGCGACAGCGTCGGCGACGCCGTCGACGAAGGCCTCGACGACGCCGGCGACCAGTTCGACTGAGACCAGTTCGACTGAAACCAGTTCAACTGAACGAGGTGAATTTTCGACACACCGCGTCCGCCTGAATCCGGACAGGCAGGATTGCAAGCGGCCGCATCGTGACAGAATCAGGTTCCCCCCTCGAGCCGGCGTTTTTCACAGCCCGACGCCGGCTCCCCGGGCCGGAGCACGAGGGTGCTCCGGTCCTTTTTTTGTCGCCGCACTTTTATCGCCTCACCTTGTGTCATCTCCTCATTTCTCGCCCCGCCGCTGGCCCGGCGTGATACACTGCATCCACGATTGCGTACGGACCCCGCAGTGGAGTCAGGCCGCTGCGGGATGCTGAAACCCTCCCTGACGACAACGCTCGCGTGTCTCTCCAACGCTCCGGACGGCGCGACCGTCCGCTGTGCGCAATCAGGTGCCCCCATATGTCCATTTTTCCGCTGCCCGTCTTCGAGGCGGACGCCGATTCGCGGCATCGCGAAGCCCTCACCGACGAGGAAATCTACGAACAGCTCAAACCGCCGACATCGATCGTCGTCAAGTTCGGGGCGATGAAGCTCATCGGCGAGTACCCGTACGACGGCGATGCCAAGCCCGGCTGCGGGTCCAAGCTCGTCGCCCGCACCCACCGCGGCACCGAGCTGGTCGAGATGCTGACGACCACCTGCCCGAACACCGGCTGCAACAAGGCCATCAGCCGCCAGGAGATGCTCGAGTACATCGACAACTCCGGCGGAAAGGACTTTCCCTTCTACACGAACGGGAAGATCCTGCGCGTCGCCACCGTCGACGACCTCAACGCCCAGTCCGCGCTGACCGACAAACGAGCCGAGTACGTTCGCGAGTGCAAGGCGCTGATCAGCGAGCACAACCTCGACATGAAGCTCGTCGAGGCCGAGCCGATCCTCGGCGGCGAGCTGCTGACGTTCTATTACATGTCCGAGGATCGCGTCGACTTCCGCGAACTGGTCAGGCAGCTCGCGTCCAGGTTCAAGACCCGCATCGAGATGCGGCAGATCGGCGCCCGCGATGAAGCCCGCCTCGTCGCCGACTACGAGCGGTGCGGCCAGCATTGCTGCTGCAAGAACTTCCTGAAAGTTCTCAAGCCCGTGTCGATGCGTTCGGCCAAGGTCCAGAAGGCGACGCTCGATCCGCTGAAGATCTCCGGGCGGTGCGGCCGGCTCATGTGCTGCCTGCGCTACGAAGACCAGACTTACGACGACCTGCGAAAGAACCTGCCCAACCGCAAGAAGCGCGTCGGGACGAACTTCGGCCCCGGCATCGTCATCGACACGAAGATCCTCGTCCAGCTCGTCCTCGTGCGGCTCGAGCACAACCACGAGGAGATCGCCGTTCCCGTCGAGGAGCTCATGAGCCCCGACGAATGCCCCCAGCCCGATGAGCACGGTATCGTCCGGCCGCTCCTCGACGAAGCCGCCGACGACCCGCTCCGCGGGCTCTCCACCGAGCAGGCCGAGGAACGCACCGACGACCGCAAACGCGGCCGGCGGCGCGGCCGCGGCAAAGGCAAACGCTCCAAGACCGATCAGCAGGACGCCTACCGCCAGCGAGCCGAGACCGACGACGCTCCATCTGCCGACGCCCCGGCCGCCCCCCCGGCCGCCTCCCCGGATGCAGGCGTCGGCGAATCGTCCGTCACCTCGCCCGGCGAAAGCTCGGAGACTCGATCTGACGAAACGGACGAACCCGGCAGCGGCAAACGTCGCCGCCGCCGTGGTCGGCGGTCACGCGGCGGGCGGGGGCGCGCCGCCGGTACCGGCTCTTCAGGCCAGGCCGGTGACCAGTCAGGTGACCAGTCAGGTGACCAGACAGGTGACCAGACAGACAGCCAGTCAGACCACCAGTCAGGCGACCACGCCACGGGCCGGTCCGCCGCGCCGGACCACGCTTCCCCGGCCGAGCCCGGCCGGAAGAAGAAAAAGCGTCGCCGCCGCCGAAAACCCGGCGCCTCATCCGGTGCCTCATCCGGCGCGTCCCCGAAGTCTTCGCAGGACCCCGGCGGAACCGATTCCGGCGAGTCATCCCGTTCCGACGCCTCGAACCGGCCCGGACCGAAGAAAAAACGCCGCCGACGCCGCGGTCGCGGTCGCGGTCGCGGCGGGTCCGGGTCCGGCCCGGACAACGCCGGCGAAGACCGCGACGCCTGATCCGCGTCCGGACAAGTCGCCCTTCGCACGCCCCGGCCATCGTGCTGTCTATCGCCCCGGCCATCGCGCCGGGGCCCTTTACTTTGGGGCCTTCATTCCGGGGCCTTTCATTCCGGGGCCTTTCATTCCGGGGCTCTTC
>SLJD01000234.1 GCA_007135295.1 Phycisphaerales bacterium | reverse complement strand
CTCAGCACCGCCACGGTCGAGAACTGCGCGTCCGTGACGTGGTACCACACATCGTCCGGCGCGTCCGTCGGCTCGCCGGATTCGTACTGCAGGCGCTGGGCAATGTCGTCGATGTACCGCTCGCCCCAGACGTACTGCATCGTCCGATCAGCATCGAACGCACCGTCCACCTCGTCATCGATGCGTTCCTCCAGAAGTTGCCACTGAGCCGAGTAGTACATCCGCCGCTCCTGGTTCAGCACGCCGTTCGGCGTCTCCGACGTGTCCGCCCGCTTGATCACACGCCAGTTGACCGCATTGTAGCGGTATTCCGACCGCTCCTGCGAGCCGTACGCAACCCCGACCAGCCGGTTCCACGCGTCCCACGTGTACGTGATCGTCACCGTCTGGTCGTCGACGTTGATCTCCTGCGTACGCAGATTCCCCGCAGCGTCGTGCGTCAGCGACAGCGTCTGGCCAGCCGTCTGCCGCTCCGTCAGTTCGTTCGCCTCGACCACAACGGAGGAACTGGCGCCCCCATAGATTCCTATTCAATCTTTCCACCCACGATATGCTTGATAGTAACCCCTCCTCCCTTCAACTTGGACTCGCCGATTTGAAGCCCCCATACGCCGTATTCCAATCGAAGGCACGTATCTCCGGAAGGCGACTTGAATTTCAAGAACGTGCCACCGTCATCCGGGTGAGGCGGCGCTGCTATTCCGCTCCGAATGGACTCCAG
Organism: Phycisphaerales bacterium; assembly: GCA_007135295.1. Taxonomy (GTDB): domain Bacteria; phylum Planctomycetota; class Phycisphaerae; order Phycisphaerales; family SM1A02; genus SLJD01. The sequence goes on along the minus strand of SLJD01000234.1, from coordinate 2,902 downwards.
AATTATGGTCGCGATTTCGACATACTCACTGCTTGAGGCGTCGAATGTTCGCACAGGAACATCGCCGCCATCCTCGATCGCGAACGCCTGAACTTCCGAAGCGGCCAGCAGGCACGCAATCACTTCGCGGCGATCATCAGGATCGATACGCACTTGATGCGCGTCAATTCCGTACACCGCAATCGCAACAAGAACAAGCAGCAGCAGAAATACGGCCGCAAGGCACGACACCGCAACCACGTAGACCTTCAAACTCATCGTCCTTCTCCATCCTTAAGATCCACTGCGCTGACCCTTATTACCCGCTCCCCGGACGAATACTACATGCATTACCATCCTGCACGATTCGAAACGACATCGAATCATCACTCGGCCCGACCGTTTCATCCGGGTGCTCTTCACACACTCGAATCGGAAGCAGCAAGAAGTAGATGACACTGGATAGAATAAGTGAAATAAGAATAGCGGTGCCCATTAGCGATAAATTCACCTTCCGGACTCTGTCTGGCAGTCGGCTTCGCCATGAGTCTTGCCATTGGCTAAATTGATCAAATGGATTATCTCCCCAGCAACAAGGTCGGCGTCGGAGCGTGCGATCCGTCAGCAGTCGCCCCATGCAGCGAGGAGCGCGCCGAGGTCGGCGCCGCCGACGCTGCCGTCGCCGGTGAGGTCTTCAGCGCAGTCGCCGGGATCGGGGCAGTCACCCCACGCGGCGAGGAGTGCGCCGAGGTCCGCGCCGCCGACCTGCCCGTCGCCGGTGAGGTCTTCCGGGCAGTCCGCCGCGCACGGTTCTTCGCAAGTGAGTGAGGCGATGTACCGGTTGCCGAACGCTGCGATTCGCGTGTCGTCGTGGTCGCCCGGTTCCGGGGCGCACGTGATGCCGCCGGTCAATCGCCCCGCTTCGGTTCCCGGAGCGACGAAGAAGTAATGCGTGCCGGGCTCGACGCAGGCGGTCACCGACGCGGGTTCGCATCCCCCGCCGTACGCCCGGCCGACCTGCCGCAGGCCGTCGTGGCAGTCGCCGGCCATGATGAGAAGCAGCGAGGGAAACTCCGATTCGACGGTCCACGTCAGTTGCGTCGGCTGCTCGACGTCGAGGCGGTACCAGTCCGTGTCCCGGCCGCCGGAGGCGAAGACCGACCCGGTGTACTTGACGTTGCAGTCGATCGGCGACGTCGGGCCGTCGACCGCGTTGCAGCCCTCGTTGTCGCGCTGCTGGCACGGCTCGGGATCGGGCAGCCAGGGTGGAATGTTCATCTCGCACGCCGGCGCGTCATCGCAGAGCAGCACCGCCTGTTCCGCGCACCGTTCGTCCCACCGGTTCGAGCAGCAGAACGAATCGAGCAGGCAGACGCGGCGGCAGCACGCTTCGTCCTCGCAGCCGGGTTCGTCATCGGGCAAGAAGCAGTCGCCTGATCCGGGGCAGGCCGGCGGAACTTCGCAGAAATCGTCCGCGAGGTTCGCGCAGCCCTGATCCCAGTTCCCGAAGCAGCAGCCGGGATCGATGTCGCAGATCGCTTCGCAGCATTCGACAAGCTCGCAGCCGGGCGAGTCGTTCGGTTCAAAGCAGTCGCCCGCCCCCTCGCCGCACGGACCGCCGGCCCGCCCCATGCCGGGATCGAGCGTGGTGCTGCGCAGCGGGGCGGTGGCGTCATTATGCACCCCGGCGTCGCCGTGCGGCTGCATTGATGCAGCGCCGGCGGCGAGGGCGATGAGCGCGATCAGCAATGCGCTTGCCGCGAGTCGCGCGGCGGTGTCTGTCGTCACGGCCGTTCTCCTGCACGTGGACGGCGATCGGGCGCGTCGTGCGGCGGATGGTGGTCGAGCGGATCGCCGAGTTGTTCTAGCCACGCCGCGAAGTCCGGCCCGCCGACCCGCCCGTCGCCGGTGATGTCCTCGAGGGTCGGCGGTTCAATGTCGGTGCGGTCGGCGGGCTTCGTCGGTTCGGGCGATCCGGCGGCGACGCGGCCGGCGGTCTCGTTCATCCGCACGACGATCCGGTGGCCGGGGAAGTCGGTGTAGACGAGGTCCGGCCGGCCGCTCAGGTTCAGATCGACCGGCAGGGCGTATCGCACGAAACTGCCGGCGTCGATGGTCTGCGGGACAGCGAAGTTCAGCTCGCCGGCTGTGCTGTCATTGCGGACGACGGTGAGGTGGCCGGGCAGGGCGAACCCCATGACAAGGTCCTTCCGCCCGCTGCCGTCGAAATCCGCAGCCGCGACCGCCCAGCTTGTCCCCTGCGTCGAGGCGGTGAACTCGGTGGCGCGGGCGAGACTGCCGTCCGCGGCGCCGGCCCCGTACACCGCGAAGGTCTGGCCGGTCGTGACGGCGATGACCGGCGTGACGACATCGGGGGCGCCGTTGCCGCTCAGATCCGCAACATCGGTCATGGCCAGCCCGACGCCGATGCCGTTGGTCGGCAGGGGCTGGTAGGCGGTTTCGGGCTCGAACGTGCCGTCGCCGTTGTTCAGCAGCACGCCGATCCGCCCCGGCCCGATGGACGACACCGCGAGGTCGAGCCGGCCGTTGTCGTTCATGTCCGCCAGGGTGACGTGGTTCGCGCCGACGAGGCCGTTGGCGAACTCGCTGACGAGGATCGGCTCGTCGATGTCGAAATGCCCCTCGCCGTCGTTCCACAGCACGCGGACCGATCCGGTGCCGTAATTCACGCTGACGAGGTCGAGCGAGCCGTTGTTGTTCAGGTCGCCGGCACGAACGCAATGGGTCAGCCGCCCCACGGGGTAGTAGGCCGGCTCGTCGAACGTGCCGTCGCCGTTGTTCATCAGCACCGCGACCCGGCCGTTCTGCGAGCGAAGGGCGAGGGCGAGGTCGATGTGCCCGTTGCCGTTGAGGTCCGCGGCCTCGGCCCAATCCGTCTGGCCGTCGACGGTGTACTCGACCG
>SLJD01000227.1 GCA_007135295.1 Phycisphaerales bacterium | reverse complement strand
GCAGCAGCACGATGCACGCGGCCACCACGACCATGAATACGCGGTACATCAGCGGTGGCGACACCGGCGGTACATCGGGCGGGATCGCGCGGATGGCGTCACTCGATCCCATGGACGAAACGCGGCGGGACCTGCTTGAGCCGGCTTGCTGTGACGACATGTCCGCCTCTCCCTGATGACTCTCGGCGTCGGCTGGTCTGGCCGCTCTCCGGTGTGGCCTGCCGGATGGCTCCAGCCTACCAGATGATGGCCATCAATTCAGCCTCTTCAGTCGGCCGCCTTACACGCGCTTGAGCACGTAGTAGCTCGGCACGAGGCCGCCGAAGTGGACGCGGCCGGTGCGGGTGAGGCGCAGGTGTGGGTCGCGTTCGAGGCGGCGCTGCATGAGGCGTCGTTCGAGCGTCAGCAGCACCGCGAGGCCGCCGGGCCGCAGGACGCGTGCCGTTTCGCGCAGCACCGGCGGGTACAGATGCCGGTTGCGCACCGGCGAACCGACGCGCCGGCCGAAGGGCAGGTCGCAGATGATCCGGTCGACGCTGCCGGTTTCGAGCGGCAGCTCGCGGGCGTCCCACCGGTGCAGCTCCACCTCGACGCCGGCGCGGTCGATGTTTGATCTTGCGCGGGCGAGTTCGTCGGCGTGGCAGTCGCCGGCGATGACGCGGGCATCGGGCTGGACGCGGCGGGCTTCGATGGGAATCGTCGCCGCGCCGCACATCGGATCGACGACGACGTGGCCGGGCCGGAGGTCGGCGAGGCGGACGAGGCCGTGGGCGATCGGGCCTTTGAGGCCCGTCCGGCCGCGGCGGATCGGATCGCGGTGGTGGAGACTCTCGGCGGTGAGTGTCAGGCCGAGCAGCAGGTCGTGATCTGAAATCTGGGCGAAGATGTCGAGGTCCGGCTCGTTGAGGTCGACCGGCCAGTTGAAGACGCGCTGCACGCCCGCGCCGAGCGCCGAGGCGGCGTCGGGCGAGCCCCACGACTGTTCGCCGCTTCGAACCACCGTCACGCGGAAGCGCGGCGGGTCGGCCGTGACGCCGCTGCGCCGCCGCCAGAGTTCCAGCGGGCGGTCCCAGTCGACCCGGCCCGGCAGCCGCCGCAGGTACGAGAGCCCGCCGTCGTCCAGCGGCAGGTCGTCGCGGGTCGTGACCAGCGCGAACAGCCGGAAGACCGACCGCAGCCCCGTCAGCGCCGGCCACGACGCATCGGCGGCGAAGATGATCTTCCCGCGGCGCGGCGTGATCGAGACCGGCCGGAGCCGCTCGCGAATCTCCTCGACCGCAAGCTCCTCGAACCCGGCCGGGACACTGGCGACATACTGATCCGGTTCAACATCCATCGTGTTCAACATCCATGCCAGCCGCCGCACAGCCTACCCCCGGAAGAAGGGGGCCGCTGCGCGAACACGCCCGGTCCACGGCCCGGCCCATGGCCCGGTCGGACGAGGCGGCGGTTCGTTCGGACAAAGCAGCGATCCTTTCGGATGAAGCAGTCGTCCTTAAGGATGGGACGGTGATCCTTTCGGATGAAGCAGTGATCCTTACGGACGGCCCGTTGATCCTTTCGGATGAAGCGGTGATCCTTACGGACGGCGCATTGATCCTTATGGATCGCGCGTTGATTCTTTTGGACGAAGCGTTGATCCTTTCGGAAGGGGCGTTGATCCTTAAGGATGGCGCATTGATCCTTAAGGACGGTCCGTTGATCCTTACGAATGACGGTTGGATCCTGTCAGGGAAAACGCGGTTCCCGGGGGCGTGAGACCGTATTCGGGCGGGGCGGTTTTCCGGGGTGGGGGCGTGCCGGGGGCGATTCCAGGGGGGCGGGCGTGCGGCGTGCCGGGCGGCCATGGGTCGGTGATGAGCGAGTCTTATAAGGTCCAGCGTCACCGGGTTCAGCGTCACCGGGTTCAGCGTCACCGGGGCCAGCGTCACAGGGGCCGGCGCGGGCCATCGGTCATCGCCCGGTGGGTAGCCGCGTGCGCCCTGGCCGCCCCTTTTCGCGGGATGCGCGCCGGAGGCGGCGATGGTGTGCGGTCCGTCGTCAGTCAGCATGCCGGCGGATGATTCGTCGCACCGATCCGAGGCCGATGCGACGGGCGGGGTGCCGCTGCGCGGCGATGCCCATCGCACGGAGACGCCGGCCGAGTCCCTGGCGATCGAACTGCCCGAGGCGCTCGCCGCACCGGACGACCGGCGGCTGCACTGGACGTTCTTCCTGTCTGTCGGCCGCCCGCCGGGCCGCGTCGACCGGGGCGAACCGGGTGCCCCGGGTGAACCGGATGAACCGGGTGAACCGGGCGACCGGTATGCGATCTGGCTGAACGAAACGCTTGTCTATCACCATGAGATTGCCCCGCCGCACTGGATGCCCGCGGTGCGGCACTTTGTCAGCCGGCCACTGAATGAGGGCGATCACGTCGTGCGAGTCCGGAACATGACGACCGGCGACGCGCAGAGGCATGCGTTCTCGGCCGACGCGACGCGGCACATCGTCATCTTCGACCGGCCGACGCAGCCCCTGACGATCCGCACGTTTCCGCACCACGTCCAGTACCGCTGACTACTGGCGATACGAGTCCGCACTGGGGCGATGGGAAATCGATTAGCCGCAGCGAGAAACCTGAAACTCTATCCCTGGCGATGCGTCCGATCTCCTTAGGTAGTGTCAACTGCCAAATATGGCACGTTTATATTTCGGGTGTACTGCGTACCAAGATTTCTCGGAGATCATGTGAACATGGTTGTCGAAGTCTTGCGGCTTCACAGTTCGAGACGGCTTGTATTGAAGTAGGCCGGCCTCGAGAAGGACTTTCGCTAGATCCAATGGTCTCTCGTAGTATCCGCCTGCCCACGAGAAAGCCATCCCATCCGTGGATTTCGACTCAACTTCAGCGGCGAGATCAATCGCAAGTTCCTCAAGGCCATTATATGAGAATTCAGTCCCTATCTTGACAAGACGGCGTGCTACACGATCGATCGATCGTAGATCGGCTTGGCGGACACTTGCCAAATCCGAGAGACGCTCTCCAGCAAACTGTACCAGCGCCGCTTCTGTGTCCTCTGCATACGCAAAGGGGTGTCCATTCCTCTTCGCCTCAATCAAAATCAATGCTGCAAGCCGTATGCACTCTCGCGGTGTTCCGTCCGTGTGTTCGCGAATGACGTCGAAGGTACGCCTGGGAAACACGTCAGACCAGATATAGGGACGAATCCTCTCATGCAAATGCGAGAGTCGTGATTCAATCATTGACCGAATCTCGGTGCTGTCCCATCGCACCGATACAACTGAATCTCGGACCTTGTCCTTCTCCGGAACATCGATACGTTCAAAGATGTAATTCCGCAGTGATACGACGAACTTTATTCGTGGCGATCCGGCAAATCGTCGTATAGAAAGAAGTAATGCCGCGAGGAAGGAGTTTTGCAGAGGTGAATCCCGCCAATGCAAATCCAAGTCATCAATGAGGATATAATACTCCGCCCCGAGAGCATCGTCACGTGTAAGGGCCTTTGCCAGCTGATTGATCTGACTGAGTGTCTGTAAGAATCTATCCCAGAACGTGCAATCGTTTGGCACGGCGGTACCAGAGCAGGATGCACGCCAGCATGATCAGCCCGAGGTAGTTCGATGACTTCTTCGCAT